>CANHHS010000068.1 GCA_947460445.1 Opitutia bacterium
CCGTCAGCTCGTCGAAGCTGGCCGAATGATCGGCGTGGAGTTGCTCGACCATGTCATTGTTGGCCGGCCTGAGTCAGACCCAACCTCCAAAGGCTGGTTTAGTTTCGGCGAGGCGGGGCTGATCTGAGCGCCGCAGGGCGGCGCCCAGAGGGAGACTAAAGACTAAGGACTAAGGACAAAAGAGAGACTAAGGACTAAAGGCAGCGAGAGGGTGCGATCTCGAAAGGGTGTCGAGCGGGCGACCCATTCTCCGAGCCCCCTCCTCGGGAGCTTCTTTAGTCCTTAGTCTTTAGGCTCCCAAATTAGTCTCTCCAAAAAAGTGTCCCCGCCTGTGCCGATTCTGCATTGGAGCCCCAGTGTTTCCCTAGGTTAAGTGGGTGGCGCGGAGCCCGGCTCAGACGAGGCCGGTCGGGTCGCTGCCTCCCGTTAGTATGTACGTGGGAGAAGGGTGCTGCCGCAGGTGTCAAACACTGCAGGGACTCAATAACATGACAGATTTTTTGTGAGAGGCAAGCGACTCTACTATAAATGGGAAAGCCGCACCCCGGTGCGGCTTTCAACCCAACCTTTGAAGTCAGGATTACTCGGCGGCAGCAGCTTCAGCGCTCGCGCCAAGGGTCATGCCTCCCACGACCTGGACCTTCTCGAGAATGATCTTCTGGATTTCAGCGAGAACTTTGGGGTTCTTCTGAAGGTGGTCCTTGGCAGCTTCGCGGCCTTGGCCGATGAGTTGTCCGTTGTAAGCAATCCAAGCGCCTTTCTTTTCCAGGATCTTGTGTTCGATGCCGAGATCGAGCACTGAGCCCGTACGAGAGATGCCTTCGTTGTACATGATATCGAATTCACATTCAGTGAAAGGAGGAGCGACCTTGTTTTTGACAACTTTCACGCGGGTACGATTGCCAACGATTTTGCCTGTCGGCTCTTTGATCTGACCGATACGACGAATGTCGATACGGATAGATGAGAAGAACTTTAAGGCACGGCCACCGGGAGTGGTCTCGGGGCTGCCGAACATCACGCCGATTTTTTCACGGATTTGATTCGTGAAGATACAGATGCAATTGGTACGACTGATCGCGGCAGTCAGACGGCGCATAGCTTGGCTCATCATGCGTGCTTGCACGCCGACGGTGGCATCGCCCATTTGCCCTTCGAGCTCTTGTTTGGAAACGAGTGCGGCGACTGAGTCGATGACAACGACGTCGACAGCTCCAGATCGGATAAGGGTTTCTGTGATATTGAGAGCGTCTTCGCCCGATTCGGGCTGGGAGACTAAGAGGTTGTCTAGGTCCACGCCGACAACTTTGGCGTAGCGTGGGTCGAGGGCATGCTCGACGTCGATAAAGACGGCATTGCCGCCTTGGCGCTGAATTTCAGCGATAACGGCGAGACAGAGGGTGGTTTTACCGGAAGATTCTGGGCCAAAGATTTCGACGATGCGACCACGTGGAAGCCCGCCTACGCCGAGAGCGAGGTCGATGGCCACTGAGCCAGTTGAGACACTGGACACGGCCATTTTGGTCGCTTCTCCCATACGCATGAGAGTGCCGTCGCCATAGGTTTTGTTGATGGCGGAAAGAGCGAGATCGATCGTCTTGCGGTCGGCAGCCTGCTCAGAGGCTGAGTGAGAGTGGGCCTTCTTTTCGGAGGCGTCGGCTTTTGCGGATGACATAGGTGTCGTGGGTTAAGATGTGTGAATTTGTGAGAGAAAAGGCCGATGGCAAGTAAAATGAACAAGTGTTCACTATAGGGCGTTTTACCCTAGTGTTTATGCCTATCTAGGAGGCTTTTTTCGCTTATCTGGCGGTTGCGGAGTCGAGGTTTTTGAAAAATATTTCGATGGGCTTAGCCGTTATGGGAGGCGGGGCACAACCGCGCTTGAAGTTACGTGTGCCGCCTGTTTCTTTAACCGAAGCAGAACGCATGCGCCTCTTTCTCTTACGTCACGCTGAGGCAGCTCCAGGCACTCCAGATGCCGAACGGGCGTTGACGAAAAAGGGTCAGTTGCAAGTGAAGTGTTTGGTTGAGTCTATGAGTTTGGGTGCGCTTCGAGATGTTCGCGTTGTTGAGCACAGCGGGTTTGTGCGTGCCGTCCAAACGGCGACCCGGTTTGTTGAGTTAACGGGTTTAGATTTACCCCTGTTGCCCGTCACTGGATTACGACCAGCAGATAATGCGAAGCGCATCCTTAAGGACATCATCGACGCGCGCCATGATCGCTTGATTGTTGGCCATAACCCTAACCTCGCAATCGTCGCCGGGCGATTGTTGGGCGGAGGGAGGCACGAGGTGTCTGTCGTTCTCAAAAAATGTGCGCTCATTGCATTAGAGTGCGCCGAGGGTCCTAGCAAAAAATACCCTTTAGGCCAGTGGCGCTTACTCTGGCTTATTGATCCGAGCCGATTAGCGAATCGACCAGAATAACCGATGGATGTCGTGCGACCCGTATTTATTTGGACAGGCGTGGCAGCGAGCCACGTTGCGTTATTGGTAGCCGCTTGGGGGTCTGGCTCCGAACATTCTTCCCGGGGCGAAGATTGGGTCACAGTTGCTTTGATAGGCCCAACAGAGCCGAAACCAGCCGACAGCCGCCTGTCGGAGGTGCCTGTTGTGTCTGCCGGGACAAGCGTGCCTGAAGTGTCTTTTGCAAAAGTGATTCGATCTTCAGAAAGCGTCCCATCGCCATCGCAGCTATCGTCTGTCAGGAAACCAGAGCCGTCCAAAGGTATCGAAGTTGAGCCCCCACAATTTAATTTTAGGGCAGAGCCAATGTATCCGCGTGCTGCGCGTTTAGCGGGCCGTGAAGGGAAAGTCTGTCTCCAGCTTGAAATTTTACGCAATGGAACACTCCACCGTGCTACAGTAACTTTAAGTTCAGGAGACGTCGCGCTGGATCGTGCTGCCGTGGAAGCTGCAGAACGTTCAACCTATCATCCAGCAACGAGCGTTAATGGCCCGCTCGAGGCATCCGTGGAAGCAACGTACCGCTTTGTGCTTCGATAACTGCGGTTAGCGCGCTGCAGGAATTTTCCAGGCCCGTACCCAATCAATTTCCATTTTTACTTTAGACTCAGTTGCGGAGCCAAAGCCACCTGCAGGGATGGAGCCAGCCCAACCTTTATCCTTAACTTCACATGTGAGCAAAAGGTGTTGGGGTGCTTGCGAGACAGGAATTTCTTTGGGCGCGGACCAGGCAAGTAGGTCGTCGTAGTAAAAAGTATAACCTTCTGGCTCCCAGCGTACGGCATAAGTATGCCAGCCATCATTCGCACCATGCGCTGGCTTGTTTCGTCTTGTGCGCGTATTTTGTAGAGGCGCTCCATAGCCGCCCCAGTGGATTGTCGTATCGTAGGTTCCGCCAAATTGAGCAAGGTGCTCGACGATATCTATTTCGACGCCATCAATCGTGGCTTTTGCTGGATCTTTGCTTTTGCCATAGGTTTTTGGCATCATCCAAAAAGCTGCCCACATGCCCGGTGCATTCGAAAAGCGAATCTTCGCCTCGAAGTATCCGTAGGTTTGTTCGAATTTTCCATAACTCGTAACAAACCCAGTGAAATTTTTTCCCGCCTCAGTAAAGGTTGTGAGCGTAAGTGCTCCGCCTTGAATCGTGACAGCACGCGGTGAATTGCGTGCGTCGCGCCGGTTTTCATCTTGGGCCTGCCAGCGAGTTGCATTCAGCGTGCTGTCATTAAATTCATCTTCGAACGTCACCACATATCCCTTGTCTTGAGGTGGCGCTGCTTGGGTGAATGCGGCGAAGGTAACGAAAATGAGAAACAGGCGCATACCGTAGCCCAATCGCTTCTCCCTGACTTTGCAACCGTTCGGGTTGCCAAAACGGCGCCAGACTATACGGTTTTTTGCACGTGAATCTTCTTCTGGCCTCATCTAACCTCGGTTGCAATGGGGCCATTATGTATGCCCGAAGATTGGCGCCCTTGCTTGCGGCCAGGGGTCATCGCGTTTGGTTGGCTGCCCAGGAGGGCTCGTGGATTGCCAAAGCAACTCAGGGCGAGATCCCGCTTTTCCCCACAAACTTTTCTCGCTGGCCATTGTCAGAGGTCGATCGGGTGGGGGCTTTTTGTCGCCAAGAGGGTATCCAGATTTTCCATTCTCACCTCACGAGGGCTAGTAATTTTGGCGCATTGCTTCAAATGCGCCATGGTGTTCATAGCATCGCACACCTACATGCCAATCACCCACAGGTGCACACATGGTTTCACAAGCGCGTGCTGGCTGTTTCCAAAGACACTTTAAGGCGGCACCGATACTACTTAGCAGGCTTGGGCAAGAAAGGCGCCGTCCTTGTTAACTTCGTAGACCCAAAACAATTTTATCCAAGTGAAGGTCGGGTTGATCGATTACGTGCGTTGCTCCAAGTTTCTCCAGCAACGCCCGTGGTTGTTGTGATGGGAAGAATTTGTTCACGCAAAGGTCAAGACTTGGCCGTTAAAGCTTGGCCTGATGTTTTACGCACACATCCCGAAGCACGGCTCGTTTTTATCGGCGAGGGTTCGCTACCAGATAATCTTTTAAAGACACCCAGCGTTTCGCTACTTGGCCACCGCGACGACGTTTCTGACCTTCTTCCGCACGCGACGATTTGCCTAGTGCCTTCGCGAGATGAGCCTTTCGGATTGGCGGCGATTGAAGCAATGGCATGTCGCGTGCCGGTCATTGCTTCGCACGTGAGCGGGCTCGCTGAGATTGTCGCCGGAGGCGCGGGCGCCAGCTATCCTGCGGGTAACACCCAAGCAATGTCGCGAATTTTAAGTGAACTACTTAGCGACACGAAGGCGCGCGCAAGCTTTGCGGCAGCCGGTCTACAGCGAACACAAAATGCTTACAGTCCTGCTGCGCACCTTGATGAGCTTGAACGGCACTATGCTGAAGTGTTAGGCTTGCGGTAAACACGAGGAAGTCCCTTGCGACGCTTAAATCGACGGTGCACCCAGAGGTACTGTTCGGGTGCAGACCGAATGACTTGTTCGAGACCTGCAACAATTCTGAGCGTATCCGCTGACTCATCGCCCGTTGGGAAATTTTCAAGAGCGGGCAAGATGGTTAGGACATACGAGTTGTCCGCTAACCTTTTAGGATAGAAGGGAACGACGGCCGCGCCGCTCATTTGTGCGAGCCGACTGGTTGCGGTATTTGTCACTGCGGGCTCGCCAAAAAAGGGTAGCAACTTCGACTGGGCGGAGGCTTTGCCTTGATCGGGCGCGTACCAAACAACTTCTCCCGCACGGAGAGCATTGAGTAAGCCTTTTAAGTCGGCCATCGGGATGGCGTAATTTGTCCACGAGGTACGATGTTCGCGCAGAAACTTAGCGAGCAGCAGATTATTCGGATCCCGGTAAAGACATGAGATGCGTGTGTTCAGGCAGAGTATGCGCCCGGTAATTTCCAATGTTGTGAAGTGCCCTGAAACGAGCAGCACGCCTTTCCCTTTCGCCTTAGCATTCTCAAGATGTTCGAGACCTTCGATGCGATAAGGTGGAAGTTTTGCAGGGTTTTGCCACCACGCGTGCGTAGTCTCTAGGATCCCGAGTGCTAGCGATTGGTAGTGACGGCGAGCAATGCGCCGTCGCTCAGTTTCGGATAATTCTGGGAAACAAATCCGCAGGTTGACGAGAACGACATGCCGTCGAACGGGTATGAGGTAGTAGCAGGTGGCTCCAAATGCACGCGCTGCCATGCGCTGTAAGGACCAAGGCAAAAAACTGACTAGTCGCAAGATGCCCAGCCCTAGCCACGTGTGCCAATAAACTGGGTTATAAAAGTTAGCCATCAGGGCAGACATTGCTCGCTTGTGGGTGTGCCTGTGAAGTCCAAAGGTTTCAAGGCAGAGTCTTATAATTGATGGCGTTACCACTCAGCAGATCAACAAAGTGCGTCCAGTCGCCCGATTCTAACTCAGTACGCACGAGCTCAGGACTTTGATTGTTGTCGGGCAGACGCACAGCCCAAAGCGATTTCGCTCGATCCGGTAGCATGGCAAAACGGATGTCGCCGACCGTCAGGCCCTGCGCGGCGGACGGCTCAACGCTGTTCCATCCGCCTGTGAATCGACTAAAGTCCGTCAAAATCGAACCTGCATTCGTTCCAGCAAGAGGAGTGCCCGGCGTTTCAGGCGTCCAAGCGGTGCGAGATTCGCCTTCGAGTACTTGCGTTGCACTGAATGGCGAAATCCGCAGCGCCGCTACATGCCACGTTCCATTCTCCAGCCAAATGCCGCGCCAGAGAATTAAATTTGAAATCGTTGGTTTGGCTGAAAAGCGCGTAATTGATTGATTGCCGACCCATTGCAAGAGCACTGCTTCTGCCCGGTTATGCTGAATCCGGCCAAGGCTTGCATAGAAAACAAACCAACTAATGCCCCACCACGCAAGTGCGTGACGGTGACTTTTCCAGGCGCGCCAAGCCAAGATAACCAGTGGAAGGGTTACAGCCAAATCAACAATCGGAAGGCAGTCCCACGCAATCCGTTCATCGGAGAATGGCCAAAGCAACATTGTGCCAAAACTCGTGCAAGCATCACACAATAAGTGTGAGAGGCCTCCTGCGGCTGCGGGTATGAGCAGCGCCTTGGTTGAAGTTTCATGTTTGCCTTTAAAAAACCATGCAGCCACCACTGCGGCTAAAAGCACAATCACAGGAAGAAAAACAAAGCTGTGGGTGAAATGTCGGTGCCAGCGAAAGGCAACGAGTGGATCGTTCGCAGAGCGAATAAGGATATCGAGGTCCGGAGCTTCCGCAGCTAGGAGTGCGGCGAGCGCTGCTGGAGCCACGGCTGCGTTTGCGCGACGCGCTGCAAGACCAGAGCAAATGCCTAAGGCGGCATGGGTAAGGTTATCCATTGGTGGCAGTACCATAAGTTATTTGTACGAGAAAGGAAGCCAGCAGGCGGCTGTGGCTTGACCCATGTAGGTACATCCAGACGATGGATTTCCTTATGCGCTTCGGACTTAACACTTTCCTTTATGCGAGCCCCTTCACGGATGCGAAAGCTCCGGGGCTGCTTCGTAAATTTGCACGCTGGGGTTTTGACACGGCCGAAGTCGCCATTGAAGATCCTAAGCACGTCAACCCACGTCGTTTGCGAGAAGTGGCCGATAAAGCCGGCATCAAGATTGGCTCGGTTTGTGCCGCGCTTGGACCAGGCCGCGATTTGCGAGGAACTCCGGCTGAACAGCGCACCTCGATGCGCTACCTAACGGCCTTGGTTGATCACGCTGCCGAACTTGGTGCGAATCAGTTGATTGGCCCGCTTTATTCTGTGGTTGGTCGTGCGGAAGCCTATGATGCAAAGACAAAAGCAGCTCATTGGAAATCGGTTGTGCGCAATTTACGCGAACTCGCTGACCATGCTGAAGCCCGCGGCGTTATTCTTGCGATTGAGCCGCTGAATCGATTTGAGACAGATTTTCTGAATACAGTTGAACAAGGGATTGCGCTGGTACGCGACATTGAGAGCCCTGCAGCGGGTCTCTTGCTCGACACCTTTCACATGAACATTGAGGAAAAAGATCAGGCCGATGCGATCCGTCGGGCCGGTCGCCACCTCGTTCATTTCCATGCTTGTGGCACCGATCGAGGTGTCCCGGGTGACGACCATTTAGACTGGCCTGCGATTGTCGCTGCACTTCGTGCGATTCGGTACGACGGCGATGTCGTCATTGAATCCTTCACCCCTGACGTCGAAGTGATTGCAAAAGCTGCAGCAATTTGGCGTTCCATCGTTCCCCGTAAGGATGACATTCCTGAGCGCGGTCTCGCCCACCTTCATAAGGTCTTCGGCAAGGGAACCAAACGTCCCTCCCGCAGGTCTTAAGCCTCACACCTTATGCGCCACATCCTCTTAACCTTCCTCCTCTTTGCCTCGCTCGGTGCTGCCGAAAAGAAGCAAGTCCTCCTTGTTGCTGGACGTCCCAGCCACGGACCAGGCGAACACGAGCACAACGCCGGCGTGCAACTTCTCGCTAAGTGTCTGCGCGA
>CANHHS010000069.1 GCA_947460445.1 Opitutia bacterium
CGCTCACTGTCACAGAAGAAAATAATGGTGTCGCTCCAGCCGAAACCCTTGAACGCAGACGACTCGTAAGTGGCGATTGTTTCGGCATATGCCAACTGACCCACTATTGCTCTTCCAGCGTCAGCAGGTTGATCCGAGCAGATCCGAAGGGTTTCGGGCAAACCTGCAGAAGATAAGATCTTTTTGGCGGTGATAACCTCACCCGTATCCAACTCCAACTCTGTCGCCGACCCAGATTGTGCGACAATACGGCGGACCCCGCAGCGCATCCGACGCTCAACACCTAACTCCCGACAGCGCTCAGTTAAGATGCGAGTAATTTGTCGCACGCCTGCAAACGGCCGGGCAAATCCTTCACGAAAAAGGGCCCGCCACATAATAGCGAATTGAGGTAAATCAATGTCACCTTCATGCGCACTACCATAGTAACACGTTGGCACGAGCAACATTTCAACCAAGAGCGGGTCGTGTATGCGTTCAGTTAAAAAAGTTCGCGCCGAGCCACTCGTAGCCGTCAGTGCGTTTTCGTCAAAAGCTTGCAGATCTTTATCCACTCGACGGAAACCGTCTATCTGACTTGGGAATTCGCGGGCGACGTCAGATTCGAAAAGTGCAAAATCATTAGCCATTCGCAAGGTACGGCCTTGCATAACAATTCGCGAACCAAGCTGGGGGGATAAATCTAGCTCCTCGCGACGGATACGAAGTTGACGAAGTAATTTTGTTAAGGGTGCACCTTTTGTGCCTTCGGGCACCCAGTTGGTCATCGCATGAAGGCCGACATCATACTTTCGACCAGCCTTAGCATAAAAAGAATTCAGTCCACCGACTGCATTATGGCGCTCTAAAAGCACTACCCGCTTACCAAACATCCCCAAGCGTACAGCTGCAGCCATTCCAGACATGCCGGCGCCAATGATTGCACAGTCATAAGAGGACGAAGTGTTCACTGGAAAGGTCAGCTGATACGTAACGTTTCGTCGACCGCCCGCACAATCTGGTCTGGCCGAATTCTACCAAATGCTCTGCCGATACGCTCCCGCCAATCATGCATCGGCTCACCTTCATAGGGTGTTGTATCAATACGCACCGCACGACTTACCGAACCCCAGGGACGCGCTTTACCGTAGTCCGACGGACCAAAAACACCGACCACCGGACAACGCACGGCCGCAGCAAGTTGCAGAATAGGCGTATCGACGCCCATAAAAATTCGCGCATCCGCTATCAATCGGGCAAGTTGAGCAAGTCGCAAACGCCCGGCGGTCGATACGGCAGCAGGACCAACTGCACCGCAGACGACTTCTGCATAAACGCGTTCACTGGCATCACTTCCACACGATACAATAACGCGATCGACCGTGCCAGCATCCAAGAGCGAACGCGCGACAACCGACCAAAGATGGGCACCTAACATTTTATTACCGTCTGAAGATACAGGGTGGATGACCGCAAATCGCCCTTTCTCAAGAAGGAGACCGTGTTCTTGCATACGCGAACTCGCAAACCAGCAATCTCCAGGCTGCGGATTGAGCCCGAGGGCATGGGCAACAACCGCATAATCCCGAGCCGCTTCATGAGAATCTTGTGCGCTCGGCTCACCCCATCCATGAAAAAACGGCTGGTAAAAACCAGGCGAACCCAATGCCCAGCGCTTACGAGCCCCGGAAAGCGCAACTAAGCGGCGAGCACTTGAATCCGGAGAGAACGAGAAGGCATGGTCAAATTCCTGTCGACGTATGTGTGCAAGCAGGGCAAGCGACGCACCTGCACTTGTTGAAATATCACTCGCCAAAGCTACATCCACTCCTGGGCACCCCTCAATCATCGGCAATGCTGCCGCATGTGTTACCACAGTCACGCGTGCGCCGGGATGCTTATCGCGAATCGCACGCAGTGCAGGCGTTAGTGCCAACGCACCACGCAATCCACAAGGCTTAGCGAAAAGAATACGCACAGCTTAGACAGAGTCGCCAGACTGCTGGTCCCAGAGTCGGCGGAAAAGTTCATTGGTCGCGTAAACCTTATCGCGCGGGCCATCCGCGACAATTTGTCCTTTATCGAGGACGAGCACGCGGTCGACATCACGAATCGTACTGAAGCGGTGCGCCACGATTAACGTCGTGCGTCCGCGCATCAAGTCAGCAAGCGAGCTTTGGATGGCGCGCTCTGTGTCCGTATCTAATGACGAGGTGGCTTCGTCCAAAAGTAAAATAGGTGCGTCCTTCAGGAAGGCACGCGCAATGGCAATGCGCTGACGCTGCCCACCTGAAAGCGCAGCACCCCTCTCTCCAACCCGTGTTTCAAATCCCGCTGGCAGCGAACGGATAAAATGAAGGGCTCCAGCTAACTCAGCCGCACGCTCAACCGCCGCATCGTCAGCGCCAGGGCGACCCAAACGTATATTATCACGAATACTCCCGTCAAAAAGTACTGGCTCCTGAGAGACAAGCGCAATGGAGGAACGTAATTCAGCTAGACTAATTTTTCGTAAATCGTGCCCATCGAGCATGACTAGCCCTTCGCTTGGATCGAAGAAACGAGGGATGAGATTAAGGAATGTGCTTTTGCCCGCTCCACTCGGACCAACTAAAGCGACAGATTGTCCTGCGGGAATTTTCGTAACAATCGAATGAAGCACTGTCTCGCGGCCATATGTAAAAGAAACCCCCTGAAAGGTGAGTTCGCCACGGACCTTTGAAATCCGTACTGGATCTACCGGATCGGGCACTTCATCTGGCGCATCAAATATTTCTGTTAGTCGCGAAAGACCAACTTCCGCCAGACGCAACATGTTGCTTACGCGGCCTAATTTCTTGATGGGCTCATAAGCTATATAGAGTGCCGCAATAATGATTAAGAGTCGCGGAAGGTCTAGGCCACTATTAGCGCCTACCCAAATAGCTAAGGCGATGCCCGAGGCGGCAACGAATTCCAACAGGGGCGAAAGCGCCTTATCGTAGCGCGCAATACGTGCTTGGGCATGAAGACCGGTTGAGCTTGCCTGATTAAAACGTGCAATTTCGCGATCTTCCAAATTGTAAGCACGAACTTCACGGGGAGATTGGAGATTCTCCATGGCGATAGACGTCACGCGAACGTTGGCGGCACTCGCAAGCCGCGCGCGTTTCTGGAGCTTCTTTCCAATGAAGCGCACAAGAAGGACTGACACTGGCACGACTAATAGGCAGAGCAAAAAGCGCCAACCTTCATCAAGCGTCAGGCACGTAAAAACGACCATGCCGACTGCAAAAATTAGCGTGAATGGCTGAATAACGATGTCGTTGGTCACATCAATCAGAACCAGTCGCACAGAGGCCACGTCGCCAGTTAGGCGCTGCATTAAGTCCCCCGTCGTCATCCGCCCAAAGAAACTCAGGGGTAATTTCTGAATGCGCGCAAAAACCTCTGAACGCACAGCTTCGATCACGCGTATGCCCGCAATATTAATCAAAGTACCCGCGAGCCACTGTGAGACGCCTCGGAAAATAAACACTGTCGGCAGGAATAATACTGCGAATTCAATTTCGTTTCCGCGGGGCAACACCCAAGGCTGCCAACCTATCCAACTCGGGAAGGTAACAATCGGCGTCTCGATAGCGGTTTTATCGCCGAAGGCAGCGGGTAGAACCTTACCGAGTAAAAAAGGCACCCCAAGCGCACTGCTGGCTGCGTAAAGCAGACCAGCCAAGGCTGCCGCTATCAGTAAATGCCAGTTTCCGCGCAGGAAACGAATGTAGGTATGGTAATGTCCGCGAAACACGACCCCAGCGTGGCAAAGCCAACGGCGAAAGGGAACGGAAAAAGCCTGAACAGATGCTACTTCTTCTCAGGAAAAGCGACCGAAAGGGCTATCGCTAGGCCCAAGACGCCACCGACAATCGCTAAAGAAATATCCGTCGAAAGGTGAACGGACCCGGACTTGATCAAAAAATCTGGAACCCAACTCGCAACAGCACCTGGGTTTTGACCAACGGTCGCTGCCCAAGGAAGAATCATCTTTAATCCAATAAACAGTAAAATAAATGCCAAAGCTGGCTTCAGGAATCGGAAGTAACCCATGAAGCCTGCCAACGCGAAATACATCGAGCGCAGACCCAGGATGGCAAAAATATTGGACGTAAAAGCGATGAAGCGCTTCTCGCCGATTTCCATGTCGGCAGGCAAGATCCCCAAGACAGCAGGAATGGAATCAATCGCGAAAATAAGGTCTGTGCCCTCCACGACGAGCAATACAACAAAGAGCGGCGTAAAGAGATTGCGCCCGTTTTCGCGTACAACAAATGCGCTACCGTGCAAATGCGGCGTAAGGGGGAAAACTTTGCGGGCTAGGCGCACAAATAAATTCTCGGACATATCTTTACCCTCCGACTCACCGTGTGCTGTCGCCAACTTGATACCTGTAAAAACAAGGAATGCTCCAAAAACTGGGAGCAAAAAGGTGAACCGATCGACGGCGGCAATGCCCGCTATAATAAACAGTGCACGCATCGCAACCGCACCAATAATGCCCCAGAAAAGAACACGGTGCTGGTGTTCTTCAGGTATTTTGAAGTGAGCAAAAACTAAAATGAAAATAAAGAGGTTATCGACGGAGAGTGCCAACTCGAGGAGGTAACCCGCAGCAAAAAGCTGAGCATCTTGCGGACCACGCCAGGCACTGAGTAAAAATGCGAACCCCACCGCCAGAGACATCCAAACCACACACCAAGCAACTGCCGCACGAAAAGAAGGCTTCTGCGCCCGACGATTAAAAACTCCCAAATCGAGTGCCAACATGCAGGCGACAAATACCAGAAAGGCCGACCAAGCCCAGAGAGGCATCTCAGAATGAACTGTTTGGGCAATTACAGGGAATAGCATGATTGCCCTACCCTTACGGCAGTTTCCAAAGGGTCAAGGCAGGTAGATTACAAAACTGACACTAAGTTGGATAGCCTCTTGGGGCTTGCCCGCCAAAGAGCACAAGACACCTTTAACGCCTGCTCGTGTCCCCGTAGTTCAACGGATAGAACACTGGTTTCCTAAACCGGGGATGATGGTTCAATTCCATCCGGGGACGCCAGCTAGCCTTTAAATATTTACACCTGTGCCTCCCAAGAAAAAACCAGCGGTTAAAATCCGGTCACGCCGCTCAGCACCAACGCGAGCCCATGCACCCTCTACATCCACCCCTGAAGCAGCCCGTGGATCTAAACAGGAGCGCATCGCCCTACTCGTTGATGCAGATAATGTCTCACACGGATTCTTGCCCACCTTACGTGACTTTGTTGGCGAGACAACACTGGCCTCGGCACGTGCTTACGGGGACTTTCAAAATCGTCTGCACAATTGGCGAAAAGCAGCGGAAGAATGGCCGGCACTCGAATTAGTAGAGCAACGAAATTATACGGCTGGAAAAAATGCGACGGACATGCGCTTAACCATCGATGCGGTCAAATTGCTCGCCGGGAAGAAGCCACCAACGACCTTAGTCTTTGTAACCAACGACAGTGACTTTACTCCCATTGTCGAAGATGCGAAAAAAGATGGCGTACGCATTGTTGTGATGGGTGAACGCCCACACCGCGCACTCCGCAGCGCAGCCCATCACTACGTCAACCTGACTGAACTACGCGATCGCCTTGAGCACAAGGCAGCGGCGGAATCAGATCCACGCGAAGTCCTCCGACTCCTACTCTCAGCTCTGCGCTCTTTGCCTAAACTTAATGCCGCGGGCGAAAAAGCGCTGACAGAAGCCGAGCGTCGCTTACCGCTTTTGCGCTTTGCAACAGGACGACCTACGCCGAGTACAGCGAGTAAGGCAGATGGAATGCCCCCTCAGAGTCGTGCACGTCGCGGGCGACGAACAAATACCTTAACTGCAACGACGCCTGCAGCTGCCCGGCGGAACGAGCAAACCCCGGTCAGCAATGACGTCCATGCCATCCGGCGTAAAGAAGCACTATTGAATCGTACAGATTTGATTCAATCGCTGGTCGACGCGGCTCGCTCACTGCCAAATCAAGATGGCTGGGTAAAAGGCGAATTTATTCTGCGACGTGTACGCGAGACGGTTAGCGACTTTGATCAAACCGCTCCCCGGTACGCCAAATTCTACCGAATGCTCGAAGACACAGGACGATTCGACGTTGAATTACGGGCGAGCACGGTATTCGCACGCCCGCGCAAAGGATAAACTAGTTACGGTTAGCGCCCTGACCTGCAAAATTGATTTGGCCGCGACGGTAGTAGAAAAATGCCGCTAAACACACAAGGACAGCAATCACTGCAATCACCGTATAAAATTCTGCACGTTGTTCGCGAATCTGATCATCTAAAGCCACACCAGTCAGGCCAGTAGAAGCTTTTGGTAAGCCGATTGGCTCTGTCGCCTTAAACTGCGCACCCGAAATCGATTCGTTCCCAAGATTCGTACCAAGGGGCTCGATGGGCATAAATTCTGTACGACTATCATGACCCTCGGAAGCAGGAGGTTTTGTACTAGGTGTGACTTCGCCAAATAAAACCATCGGGACAAAATCAGCGCGTTAAAGCGTGGGCATAACCATCGCACAGCGCACTGAGCGTCGCTTCAACCAAGTTCGCACTCACTCCAACAGTGCCCCAGCTTGTGGTGCCATCCGTGGAGCGAACCACAACACGTGTCTTGGCTGAAGTGCCATCCCGACCGCTCAAGACGCGCACTTTATAATCGGTTAAATTAACCTTTTTCAAACGCGGGAATGCACGGACAAGGCCATCGCGCAGGGCTTGATCAAGTGCATGAACAGGGCCTTCGCCTTCGGCAACCGTGAGGGTCTCTTCCTTACCAATACGTACACGGATGGTAGCTTCGCAGGCCGCATGACCTGGCCCGCCCCGAACGGAAACGTGGTAAGTTACAACCTCGAAGGGAAGTTGGGTGGCTTTGCCGAGGTGACGGCGCAAGAGCAAGGCTAGTGAGGCTTCCGCATCCTCAAAACTCCAACCCTCATGCTCCAATCGCTTCAGCTCTTCCAAAGCACTTCGTGTTGAAGGCGCATCCTTATCGAGTGTGATACCTAACTCGGCTGCCTTAACAACTAAGTTGCTACGGCCGGATTGGTCGCTGACCAAAACGTCGCGCGTGTTACCAACGGCAGCAGGATCAATATGCTCGTAGGCTGCGGCAAATTTTCGAACGGCATCAACGTGTGTGCCACCTTTGTGTGCGAAAGCTGCGGCACCAACCCAAGGACGTCGCGCTTCGGGCGCTTGATTGGTCACACCGTCTAGAAACTGAGATAAAGCCGTGAGGCGTCGCAGTGAAGCTGCAGGCACACAGCGCCATCCACGCTTAAGCTGACAGACGGGCATGACTGCCGTGAGATCACAATTACCCGTACGCTCGCCTATACCATTAATCGTTCCCTGAACATGCGATGCGCCCGCATCTAAGGCGGCAAGGGCATTTGCGAGCGCCAGACCAGCGTCGTCGTGCGTGTGAATACCAATGGGGACTTTGACGGCACTCAGGGCTGCACGCGTGGCGGCAGCAACTTCATCTGGCAGTGAACCGCCATTGGTATCGCAAAGAACTATGCGGCTTGCTCCGGCATCAGCCGCAGCGCGGTAACACGCAAGTGCGTAATCGGCGTCTTCCTTCCAACCGTCAATGGCGTGCTCGCAGTCGTAGACGACTTCGCGCCCGTGCTTACACAAATAAGCAACGGTATCCGAAATCATTTCGAGGTTTTCTTCGGGCGTGCAGCGCAAGACTTCGCGGACGTGCGTGCGTGAGGTCTTACCAAAAATGGTGACGACGGGCGTTCCGACGGCGAGCAGGCCTTTAACTTGTTCGTCTTCAGAGGCGCGCACGCCCTTGCGACGCGTCGACCCAAAGGCAGCAAGTTTGGCGTGCTTGAATTTCAGACGCTTGGCTTGCGTAAAGAATTCTATGTCGCGCGGGTTAGACCCGGGCCAGCCGCCCTCAATATAAGTGAC
>CANHHS010000070.1 GCA_947460445.1 Opitutia bacterium
AGGGTCGGGCGCATGCCCGTTATTTACTCTGGCTTGGTCGCAAAGCGCAATCCTTCGACTTCGCTTAATGTGCGCGTCTTAGCGTCCCACTGAGTGGGGATGACGGTGAACATCCACTTGCGTAACTTTTGGCCATTGAAGTGTGAAGGCGTGCGTAGGCGGATTTCGTTCCAACCAGCTTTGAGTTGCACGGTCTGCGGTGCGCGCATCCACCAGGCGTGGTCAACCCAAGGCTTTTCGGCGACGGCCTTGCCGTCGAGTCCAGCGTAGGCCCACTTCGGTGGCGCTATGGGCTGACCGTTCAGCCAGACGGCTGATCCAGCAACGTCCCATTGACCGTCGTCGCTCGCGAGCTCGGGTTTGTGTCCATCACTTGCAGAGGGGACGTTGAAACCAATTGAGAGTCCGATCGTTTGAGCTTTCTCACTATAAACATAGGTTCGTGCCCAGGCGACGCTCGGCTTCTTTGTGAGCGCAAGCCAGCTAGGGAGTTCGTGCCAGTGATGATTCAGGTAAATGGTGCCGCCCCATGCCGCTGAGGCTTTCGACCAATCAGTGGGCTCAGGCGAACCAGGTTCGGTGGTGACAACGGACCAGGGAATCTGTGCGGCAGCGACAAATGGGAAGGGTTCGCCAAGGGCGACCACCTTCGATCGCTGGGAAGCGATACGTTGCTCCAAGTCGAGGTAGGCTGTGCGCTCGGGTGTGTTAGGTTCGGGCGCCTTGGCGTAGAAGGCTTTATTGTCTTTGGATACGCCGCGCCAGGCTGACTCGGCGAAAGCGGCGGCGACGGGCCATGTCGGCGATACGCGGTTAGCGTTAGTCTCGTCATCAATCACATGGTCAGGCCAGTTGCAAAGAATCGCGCCAAGGGCACGTCCATCGGTTTGCGGCACGCCAGCGAGTTGGATAAAGGCTTGGTTAGCTGCCTCCGAGGGGTCCATGTGATTGGTGTAGACGTAACGTGAGTCGATATAAGGGTTCGATTTCGGCAAACCGGCCTTTGCCCATAGTTGGAGAACAATACTGCTATCACGTACAACCGCTCCGGGGCTCCAGATGATAGGCGTCTTTCCGCTGGCTTTAGTTTTAGCTAAAATAGTTGGCACGAATTCCTTCAGTTTGATTTGCACCTCGTCAGAGCCGGTGTGGAAAAACTGCGAGGGGAAAAGTTTAGCCCAATCTGCAATTTCAGCCTCTAGTACCTTAAGTCCTTGCGGCGTTTGCATGTCGAATCCGAGACCTTTACCGAAATAGGTGCTATGTCCGGGCATATCCATCTCAGGAATGACCTCGACGCCATGGTCAGCGGCGAAGGCGACGAAACTGCGAATCTCCTCCCAGCTATACTGAGAATTTGGCTTTCGGCTTCGTGATTTAGGATCATTGAGTCCTGCGTTGATTTTGGATTCAACGCGCCAACCTGGATAATCTGTGAGGTGCCAATGGAAGGTGTTTAGTTTGAATCTCTCCATGACTAAGATTTGTCGCTTGAGTGCGGAGATGGACTGAAAATTACGTCCCACATCTTGGAGGACGCCGCGAATCGGAAAAGCCGGCCAATCATGAACTGTCCCGATTGGCAATTTTCCTGACTCCTTGAGTTGTTGAAGTGTTGCGAGTGCTCGGAGTGACCCGATCTTGGTGTTGGCTTTAACCGTCACTTTGTCTCGTGCGATTTCGAGTACATACGCCTCTTCGACGCCAACGGGAGCTTTGACGCTGCCTTCAGTGATAACGATGTTCGGCTTAATGTTTGAATCTGTGATGGTCTCGCCGGTCCACTTACATTCTTGGGGATAAGGGATAAGGTTGGGTCGTACTTCACCCGCGAAAGCCGTGAGAGCTCCAGCTAGATATAGAAATAAGGTACGCATGTCGTTTTCTGACACCTTCGACCCTGTGAGTCGAGACAGGTTCCTTAAGTTCGCCGGTCCAAGCTTCGATAGTGAATCGCTTCCAGTAAATGGGGTGTGGCAATCCGCTCGGCCCCTGCGAGGTCTGCAATGGTGCGTGAGACCTTGAGGACTCGGTCGTAGGCACGTGCCGATAGCCCAAGCCGCTCCATGGCCTGTTGCAGGAGGTCACCTTGGGCGCGTTCAAGTGCTGCGTGCTGGCGTAATTCTGAACTAGTCATCGAAGCATTACAGGCACCTGAGCGGTTCGCAAAGCGTTGTCGTTGGATGGCGCGTGCGGACTCCACTCGGTTGCGTATAATGGTCGATGATTCTCCTGCGTGCGCGGAGCGTAGCTCATCAATGCTCAACGCCGGTGCTTCAACTTGTATATCAATACGATCGAGTAGCGGTCCCGAAACCCGACTGCGATAGCGTTGAACCATGGCGGGTGAACATCGGCATTCGCGTAAGCGGTCACCAAGGTATCCACAGGGACATGGATTCATGGCGGCAACTAACATGACTTGTGCCGGCAAAGTGATTTTAGCTGTCGCCCGGGAGACAGTCACGCATCCGTCTTCGAGGGGCTGTCGTAAAACTTCGAGTGCTGATCGACGAAACTCGGGCAGCTCATCCAAAAAAAGCACGCCGTGATGAGCGAGGGAGACTTCACCTGGCCCAGGGATGCTACCTCCGCCAATCAAACCAACATCGCTGATGGTGTGATGCGGCGAACGAAAGGGCCGATGCCATGAAACAATATTGCCATCTCTCGTGATGCCTGCGGCTGATTGAATGGCTAAGATTTGCAAAAACTCATCGGCATTCGGCTCGGGTAAAAGGGTGGGGATGCGTTTGGCGATGAGTGATTTACCAGACCCAGGTGGCCCAATGAGTAAAAGGTTATGTCCGCCTGCGGTCGCAACTTCAGTCGCACGTCGGGCAATTGCTTGTCCTTTAACTTCCGAGAAATCCATTCCACCCACAGTTGGGTTTCGCCGAAATGGGCTTTGTTCGATAGGTATCGGTACTAAGGGAATTTCTCCGGATAAAAAGCGGATGGCTTCGTCCAACGAGTTTACGCCATAGGCTTCAATGTTGCTAACGAGTGCCGCTTCTTGTGCGGACGCTTTGGGTAGAAGTACACCGCGTAAGCCGAGTTTTCGTGCAAGTAGGGCAAGGGCAACGCCACCGCGTACGGGTCGCAGTGCCCCGGATAGACTCAGTTCGCCTGCGAGGAGAAGGCCTTCGCATTGTTTAGCTTCGAGGTGGCGCATTGCTACCGCTAACCCAATGGCGATAGGTAGGTCGTAAAGGGCACCTTCTTTGCGCAAATCCCCTGGAGCCAAGTTAATGGTGGTATGCATTTCTGGTCTGCGCAGGCCGGTGTTCATCAAGGCGGATAGTACGCGATCCTCGGATTCTTTGACCGCGGTGTCCGGTAGGCCGACCATCCATAGGCCGTATTCACCTTCTTCCCCGGTGTTGATTTCAACGTCGACGGGTAAAGCTTCAACGCCGACCAATGCACCTGAACGAATGACAGAAAGCATGTCGCAGGTGAGTGCGATGCGCCCTGAACAGCAAGTGGGCTAACCTAAGGACAATTGACTAAGCACTTACCTTACTCGTCATCATCATCGTCGGGCTCTTCGCTGAGTTTAAGTCCGAGTGCAGCGAGGCCTTTGCCATGGGCCCCCATAAACTCTTCGGGATAGCGATCCGTGGGTCGTGTTTGGGCCCAAATAGAGCGATTGAGGGTGTCATCATCAATCCGGTCAGGTCTTTCGTAATCCAGTCGATCGGCGCGAGCAACAAGTGCACGTTGGTCTTCGCTGAGCATTGATGTTTTGGCGCCACGTTGTTCGTTTAAGGGCTGGGCTGGCTGATGTGCACTGTAGGGTTTGAAGTCGGGAACTTCTTGGAAGCACGCCTCCATGGTTGGTGCTGAGGCAACCAATTGGTTGAGTGGCGGCATACCGAGTATCCGACTTATCGTGTGCAGTACGGCGGTTTGGTTGTAGAACTGACTGATAGTCACTCCGCGCTTAGCGTATGGACTTACAACTAGGCAGATGGAGCGATGTCCGTCCACGTGGTCGCCACCTGTCTGTGGGTCGTCTTCGTTAACGAAGACAGCCATATCTTTCCAGAAGGGTGATTTTGATAGGCCGTCGATGATACGACCAAGGGCCAAATCATTGTCTGCGAGGTAGGACGAAGGTGTGAGCTCTTTGGCCGTATGGTCGTTCGGTAGGTAAATGATAATGAGCTGCGGCAGGCTTCCTTTTCGACTGAAGTCAGCGAGTTCTTCGAGGAATACATCGGCCCGTACTTGATCGGGAATCGACATCTCCCATCCAGGGTATTTCGCGGACGACATTCTTCGAAGCGCTTCGACTCCGTAGTGAACTTCGTAAGCAGTCTTCCCGGTTTTATTTTTCCAGTCCTGGTAAAAGTCGTTATAGGTATTACCGCGTACTTTAATGGTATAATCGAGTTCACCGTAGTTACGGAAAGTTTTCCCTGCTAGCAGTGCTTGGTCCCAGAGGAAGCCGCAGCCTGCATAGCAAAGTGCATCGGTACCAAAGTCGTAGGCGCATCGGAAACCACGACGGTCTTTTTCGCGGTAAGGTGTGGTGATGCCTTGCACGGCCCACATATGGCCGTCGGCAGAGTTCACGCCGTTGCAGTAATAATTGTCCAGAAGTACAAACGTTTCAGCCAGTGAGTGGTGGTTTGGGGTGACGTTACGTGGGAAGAGACAAAGTTTGGGTTCGCCGTTGCCACGTCCAAGATCCCCGAAGAGCTGATCATACGTGCGGTTCTCTTTGATGATATAGACTACATGCTTAATTGTGGATGGATCGCCAAGTCGTGCTGGCACGGGTACGGGCTTGGTTGTTCGTGCGAGTGCACCATTAGCTTCAATGGCATGTGCCGTGCGTGCGGCCTCGCGAGCGATGGTATCGCGCTCTAGCCGTTCAGCAGGATTGGATGTCGGTGGAATGAGTTGCACGCCGGCACGAGCCAAGGCGACGTAGAGTGTCGTCCCGCGCGTTGTGACTATACCTGGGTACCAGCCGGTCGGTGTAAGTAATGGCGGGGTGTTAGGGCTTTGGAGGTCGAGGGAAGCGACGGCATTGAGGCCTGCGAGTCCTACGTAGAGGGTGAGACGATCTTCGCTCAAAGCTAAGCCATCGGGAAGTGATCCCCATGGCAGATGTTTATCGGGTCGGGTATCGAGCGTGCGGCTCACTTTGCCAGCGATGGTGTCAATGACGCTGACACTATCACCGCCGACGTTACTGACATACAGCGTAGTGCCGTCGAGTAAGAGCGAGGTTGGGTGAAGTCCGACCGTAATTTGGGAGCTTTCGCGCGGCTTTCCTTGTGTCTCTACGACGCTGATGACTCCGTTGAGTGCAATGCTTCGAGCATCAACTGGCACAGCCGTGCCAGCAGATATTTCTGTCTTATCGCCGGTCTTTGCGCGCTTGCCGCCGAAGTTG
The DNA here is from genome assembly GCA_947460445.1 of Opitutia bacterium. Taxonomy (GTDB): domain Bacteria; phylum Verrucomicrobiota; class Verrucomicrobiia; order Opitutales; family UBA953; genus UBA8828. Next base: position 5,411 of record CANHHS010000070.1, read on the forward strand.
CTGACGTAAATACGACGTCCATCGGCTGATCGGGCGACGCCGTAAGGGCACACGCCGACAGCCACGCGATCGATAACTTCGCCTTTAACTAAATCAACTTTCGCTAACGTGTTTTCAATCGCCAGTGCCACCCAGGCAGTTTTGCCATCGGGCTCAAGGGTAAGGCCAAGTGGGTTGGATTTATTTTTCTCCCCAAGTGCGATTTTCTGGCCCCAGGCAAGTTTACCTTCTTTCGTCACATTGAGTTCAATCAATGTGTTTACGCCTGTGGTTACCCATGCACCTTGATCATTGGGCTTACTTGCGATGCCATGCATCGAGCCTCCATCTTTTTCTGGGAATGATAGCGTTTGTAGGATGGCGAGAGTCGTGGGATCGAGTGATGCAACGACATCTGTGGTTTTAACGATGAGTACGGTTTTTTTATGAACCCACGCTAAATCGAGAATACGGCCAGGCAGGTCGGTGATTTTGCCGACAGGACGAGTGAGTTGTCCGGTTTCATAGAAGCCTCCCTTAGGGTCGCGCTTTGCATTTACCCAATCGAAGCCACGTACGGGCGCTTTGGTTGAGGGCTCGGGTGCACCCTGGGTGATGCTTACGAGAGCAGCAAGCAGTACGGTGATAAGGCGAGAGGCCATATTCAATCAGTCAATGATTGATGACATAGGTTCCACGCCTCGGCGAAAACTTTTACCGAATCGCCTTCAGGAGAGCAGGTAAGTCGACGTGATTGGCCACCAATTCACGAATGACAGGAATCTTATCTTCGTCTTCCGCCATCGTCTTCACGGTCATATTGTTAATCCGTGCTGTCACCGCAAAGGCTTCGGTTTCAACTGCGAGCAAAGGGATGCCGACCGCGGCTAATGCCTTCTCAATGGACTCAGGTGGGAGTAATCCGTTCGACAGTAAGATGCCGGAAAGTGATTGAGCTGCTTCTGGCGTAGCCAATGCCGCCAAGAGTTTTTCACGATCGCCGGAGACAATTAATAGTGTGCCTGGCTTATTTAAGTATTCGGCGGAACGGCGAGCGGACATGGCACCCATGATGACGCGGCGAACGCGGCGATTGCCTTTAGGTCGGTGTATCCAGCGCGCCTGCGTCTCGTGAGCAACCTGATCGAGGTTCGGGCAGATAAGGGTTTCGCGGAGTGGCAAGACGCCGAGTAAAGGTAACCCGAGTTGCTTTAAACCGCGCCCCGCATATTCACGAATGAAGTCAATTTTGTCCGGCATGACTTTGTTGAGAATGACGCCGACAACCTCGACGCCTGCTTGGCGAAAGAGCGCTTGATTGATGGCAACTTCGTCGACCGGTTTGCCGATGCCGCCTGCTGCGACGATGATTGCTTTGGATCCAAGCATTTTGGCGTTGTCTGCATTTGAAGCGCCAAAGACGGAGCCAACGCCTGCGTGTCCTGACCCCTCAACAACGATAATATCTTTACCGTAGGCAGCACGGTCAAACGCCCGACAAATACGATCGATTAACTGCGGTCGAACCGTCTCGGGATTTTCTAAAAACTGGCGGGTAAAGTCAGGCCCAATGGCTACAGGTGACATCGCTGCCATAGGGATGTCTAAATCAAAGAGGGCATCGAGTAAGAGGGTATCTTCGTCGACTTGATCATCTCCCGATTGCACAACGCGCTGTGCGATGGGTTTGATGTAACCAACCTTTAACCCCATGGCGCCGAGTGCGGCGGTTAGACCGAGACATGTTGTGGTCTTTCCGTCGTTCATGCGAGTGGCAGCGACAAAAATGCGCGGCGTCGACATGTTCAGCGGACGCGTCAGTAGACCTGGCGTGTCTTTTCCAAACCGACTGATGCCTCCAAGCGCCATCTTTAGGACTTACGAGGGGCTTCGGTCGGGTAGAGGTAGCTACGGTCTACGGCCTGGGCTGCAACGATCACTGTCGTACCGAGAATATCGTGTGCGGATGCGCCGCGGGAAATCTCGGCTGCAGGACGCTCGAGTCCGGTGAGGATTTGGCCATAGGCTGGAATGCGTGCGACCACTTGGACCATCTTCGCCGCAATATTGCCCGCATTTAAGTCAGGGAAAATTAAGACGTTAGCCTTACCAGCAACCGAGCCTCCGACTTCTTTGGCTTCTGCGATGAAACTATCCAGGGCGGCGTCCACTTGCATCTCGCCGTCAATTTCTGCGGTAATGCCGAGTTCGACGGCTTTCCGACGTGCAAGTTCGGTGGCAGCTTTGACGCGTTGAATGGATGCAACGCCAGCATTGGGTGAGTGTGTCGAGTAACCAAGCATAGCCACGCGAGGGGTTTGGCCTGAAAGGTGCGAGGCGAGACCAGCGGTCGTAACGGCGATGTCGGCTAGTTGGTCCGCAGTCGGTTCGGGAACCACTGCACAGTCCGAAAGAAAGAGTACGCC
>CANHHS010000071.1 GCA_947460445.1 Opitutia bacterium
GTCATGTCGCTCGTGCTCGGTCGTAAGGGCGAGCTTCGTCACATGGACACCAAAGCCGGCACCAGTGGATGGATTCACATGGAGTTCAAGATCCCTTCGCGTTCCCTTTTCGGTCTGCGCACCCTCATGCTCACAACCACACGTGGTGATGCTGTGATGTACCACACCTTGCTCGGTTATGAGCCCGTTCGTGGCGAGCCACCCCACCGTGCTGCCGGCGTGATGATCGCCGCTGAGCCTGGCGAGGTCTTTGCTTATTCACTCGACCGTCTTTATGACCGTGGTGACTTCTTCGTCTCCCCTGGCGACGAGATTTACATGGGCATGGTGATTGGCGAGCACTGTAAAGATAACGACCTTGAGGTGAATCTGACCCACAACAAGAAGCTCACGAACGTGCGTGCTTCGGGCTCAGATGACCAAGCTCGTATCAAGCCACACCGTAAGATGTCGCTCGAAGCTTGTCTTGAATACATCGAAACGGACGAATTGGTTGAGGTCACCCCGAACCACATTCGTATGCGCAAGCGCTACCTTTCAGATAGCGACCGTAAGCGTTACGAAAAACAAGGCGCTAGCGCTTAAGTTTCGGTCGCGTCGGCCAGTTGACGATGGCGAATGCCGTGCAGGCTAGACCTGCGAGGTACACTATGGGGTGTTGTTCATCTGCAACCCCGAGTGGCGATCGCTCTACTTTTGCCGTTTCGTTAATGCTAACGCAGATGCCAATAAGGCCGGCGATTAGCAAAAACGCGCATGCAGGCAAAACAATGCGCCGCTGAAAAGTTTGCCAGCGGACTGCCATGCCAGCGAAGAGTGCGATGGCGCTTAAGGCGATTCCGCCAAGTACAGCGAACGTCGCAGACAAAGGGATGGATTCCCATTCTTCATGCGTGCTACTGGCCACAACATTCATGGTCAGGATTGCAATCGTGCTAATGAAGCAGGATGCGGTAAAACGTGGCCGCACATTTTCCCACTGGTCAATGTTGCTTAAGATTTGGGTGCGATCCGACATGCCTTAATTTTTCTTAAGCGTTAGTCGACGGGCGTCTGCCTCGGCATTCTCGATAGTTAAGGTCCACGCCCCCTTGGGTTCTTTGCCACGGACATTTTCAGGCCATTCAATCAGTAGATTCCAGGGCGACTGGCAAAGTTCATCAATCAGCAGACTGTCCCACTGGCTGGGTTGTGTGAGTCGATACGCGTCAACGTGTAGAAGTTGTCGCTGACCTTGGTAAATAGTCAGGAGTGAGAACGACGGGCTAGTAATATCGCCTTTGATTCCGAGCCCACGTGCAAAGCCGCGGGTAAACGTTGTTTTTCCAGCCCCCAGTTTTCCCTCTAGGAGCAATGCGGTGTTAGGTGGAATGATAGCTGCGAGTGTTTCCCCGGCCCTCTCGGTTTCAGATGCAGAGTGGGTCACGAAGCTCTTTTTCCATTCGGAGATGTCGCGCGAGATATCCACGGGTACATCTTTTCTGTCTCTGCTTTTGTAGCAATGCAAACAAAGAGGCCCAGCGCAGCGCTGGGCCTCGGTTGCAGATTGCCGAAGCAATTAGCTAACGATGGGCAAAGGATCGAGTTCCTTCCAGCCGCCGCGCGTGAAGTCAGGGATTTGCACGGGCATACTGCCATTCTTTACGGAGCATACGGATGCCTCGAGGATACAGGACCAAGCGGCTGCATCGTAAGCGGTCATGTCCGGGGTAATGCCTTTGCGTATGCAGTCGAGTAAGCGCCAGTTCATCACGTAGTCCATGCCGCCGTGGCCGAAGCCGCCTTTACGCGCGTACTCGCCGGTTGTCTTCCAGATAGGGTGGGCGTTTTCTTTGATAAACTTCTTCATCTTTTCGCCCTCGTAAGTCCATCCATGGCTGCCGTCGACGCACAGTCGATCAGGGTAGCCGAAGAACGTAGCTTTAGTTCCGCAGAGAGCGTTGATGCGAGAGTAAGGACGTGGGCTCACGACGTCATGCTGAATCATGATAGTCCGACCGAGCTCCGTCTTGATGATCGAAGTGTTCATATCGCCGCAGACGTACTTCTCGTCCTTGTGTCGTCCTGCATTAGGATTATTTTTATTACGGTACTCCGTGAGGTTATACTCCGGCGAGGAAGCGGAGACGATAAATTTGAAGTTATCGCCACGGTTGATGCCGAGGTACTGCGCGACTGGGCCGAGGCCGTGTGTCGGGTAGAGGTTGCCGTCAAGGAATGTGTGGTAATTGCGGCGCCAGCCACCTTCGCCGCCCATCTGCCAGAGCACGTCGCCGCGCAGGTTATGGATGTAGGCGCACTCGGCGTGCTTCATTTCACCGAAGAAGCCTTGGCGCGCCATGTTGAGCACGAACATTTCGGTTTCGTCGTAGCAGCAATTTTCGAGTTGCACGCAGTGGCGCTGGGTTGCTTCGGAAGTATCAACGAGCTGCCAGCACTCATCGACGGTGACGGCAGCGGAAACTTCGACGAAGGCATGCTTACCTGCCTTCATGGTCTTTACACTCATCGGCACGTGCCACTCCCAGGGAGTGGAGATGTAGACGACGTCAATATCGTCACGGGCAATCATCTTTTCCCAGATATCCTCATTGCCGGCGTAGACAACTGGCTGCTTGCCCGTTTGTGCTTTAACCTTTGCAGCTGCGTTGTCAGCCCGGTCTTGGCGGAGGTCACAGACTGCGACAATCTCAGCACAGGGAATGTGAATCGCAGCATCCACGTGACTCATGCCGCGCGAGAGACCAATGAACGCTACGCGGACTTTGTCGGTTGGTTTAGTTGTGAGATTCCAAACGGGTTTGCTGCCGGCAGGACGTGGGCGTACTTTGCCAATGTCGGCGATACCGCTAAAGCTCAATGCACGTGGATCAGGTGCAGCTTGGGCATTTTGGGTGAGCCCGTTGCCAATGCCAAAGCCAAAGCCTGCAAGTGCGGCCAGACGAAGGAATTCGCGACGAGATGAAGGGGATTCAGGTGCGCTCATAGTGGTAGGTTAATTGAAGACAGCCTTTTTGGCTAAAGGTTGCGAGAATGAATCATCCCCAGACGATATAACCTTGGGCTGCTTTGACCCCAAAAACCGCAAGGTTGCGTGCCGTGTGCCCGGCGAGACTTGGGATCATTGAGCGGCTCGGGTTAAGGGAGCTAAACCGACTGAGGTATAACCAGCAAGAAACGGCAAAAGCCGACCCAGATGAAACCCAGCCTTTCACATCCGACAAACCATACCCATGCAAGGCGACGAAGATTGCTGATCCTAAAATCGTAACCACGAGAAGTTTAAAGCCACCTAGTGTTTCGGGCGCACCAAACCCTCGAAAGGTTATTTCTTCAACAATAGAAGCACCGAGCATCGCAAAGAGGTAGTGCGCAGGTAGCGTCTGCTGTTGTTCGCGGAGGCCGAGGTGGTTCTCAAGTAACGTCTCGATAATTGTGAGAAGGATTGCGCCGGAGATGGCAAAGAGGATCGATTGCCAATGTGCTTTGGTAGCGCCCGGCCAGAAACGCATGCGACCATCTTGTGGTCGACGTAGGTCGCCAATCCACATGGCCAAAACGGACGCCCCGAGGATAAAGTAGAGTAAGGAGAAAATCGGACTTTTATCCATGGGTGTTAACGTGTGCCAAGAATCCAGGCTTGGTAAGCGGGTGAAATTGCCACGGCGTCGACCGCAATCCATTGAGGAACGGCATAAGGATGCCGTGAGAGTATCCAGGCTTGGAGGTCGGCTTCGCGATCACTGGAGTACTTAAGCGTCACGCGCCACTCTTCGTTGGATTTGATTTCCCCTTCCCAAGTATAGTGGGAGCGTATGGGGCCATCCACCTGAGCACAGGCAGCAAGTCCTGACTCGACAGTGCTTGCAGCTAAACGATCTGCCTCTTCGCGCGAGGGCAGGGTGGTCCAGCCAATGTGCACCTTTTTAGCCACGCCGTCCACCGTCTGCGGTTAAGTAATGCTTGGTCATCTCGGCGATAAGGAAGTCGCGAGCTTCTTCAACCGTATCGACATGGCGATAGAGTTGATGGTCTTCGGGTGAGATCATGCCCCACTCGTGCATCACTTCTAGGTTCATAACTTTTTTCCAATAATCAGAACCGAAGAATAGAATTGGGATGTGCTTCCGAGTCTTGCGCGTTTGCACGAGCGTGAGCATTTCAAAAACTTCATCAAACGTGCCGAATCCACCTGGGAAGACGACCATCGCTTTCGCTAAGTAGAGGAACCAGTACTTACGAATAAAGAAGTAATGAAACTCTAGGTCGAGGTCCTCGGGAATATAGCGGTTATGATCTTGTTCGAAAGGAAGCGAAATACCAAGACCGACAGACTTTCCGCCGGCTTCGTGGGCGCCGCGGTTCGCAGCTTCCATAATACCCGGTCCGCCACCGGAGCAGATGTAGAAGCGTTGCCATTCCGGCAGCGTGAGTGACCAGCGTGTAAGTTCAGCGGAGAGCCGTCGGCAGGCCTCGTAGTGTGTTGAGCTACGTAGGGCTAATTCGGCGCGATGGATGCGTTCGGCAATTTCTGCTGGGGAGCCTTTGGTGTCTTTTTTGGCTTCCGCGAGTTTGGCTTGGGCGACGTCGGCCGGCAGGGTCCGGGCGGATCCAAACATAACGAAGGTATTGCGGATGCCGTGGCGCTTGAAGCGGACGTAGGGCTCCTGCATCTCAGCCTGCACACGAATGCTCCGTGCAAAGGTAGAGTGCATAAACTCAGGGTTATCGAATGCCTTGAGCGGGCCGGTACGCTTGCCTGGGTTTGCGGGGTCGGCCATGAATGAGGCTATTCTGCCCCCTGAAGGGGGTTCTGCCAAGCCGGGAAGCATCGAGGGGGACGCTTGACACTGTGCCCTGTGCCCTTTTCTGTGACCTCTACCTTTTAACGGCCATGCAACCGACCTACCGCCCCTCCCGTATCGCCCGTGCTCGTAAGTGCGGTTTTCGTGCTCGTTCCCGCACCCGTGGCGGTCGCAAGGTTTTGCAGAACCGTCGTCGTACGGGTCGCAAGTACTTGACGAAGGTCTAAGCCCTGCATGCGCCTCCCCCGCGAGCGTCGTCTGCGCCGCCAGGAGGACTTCGGCAAACTCCGTACTTTAGGGGCTCGCATCGATTGCGGGTCCTTTGTCCTGAATGCGGGACTCGTTGCGTCCGAGAGTCAGCCTGCACGCTTAGGTATTATTGCTGCTAAAAAACACATACCGCTCGCGGTTCAACGCAACCGGGCAAAGCGCTTAGTGCGCGAAGCTTTTCGTGCATGCCCAAATCTTTTTCCGAACGGCTGGGATGTTGCGGTTGTTGTACGTAAATCAATTCTCACTCGATCCATACCTTCGCTGATTGAGGCATTGTCTTTAGGTGCAACGAAAGCAAAGACACAACGTCCGCGTAGCGATGGATAATTTGCGCGTATCATGGTCAGTGCGCTGCGCGCGGCTATGTATTCAGGTATACCAAAGATTCTTTTCACAATTGTTACATAAGGTTATTCCGGGTTCAGGTTGTCGTTTCCATCCAACATGTTCGGCTTATGCAGCTGAAGCCTTTGCCCAACACGGATTCTTCAAGGGTTTGTGGCTGAGTGTGTGCCGGATTTGTCGTTGTCATCCCTGGGGAGGTTGCGGTGAAGACCCTGTGCCTCCCCGATCTTAAATCACCTTGCCGTAAGCGTTTTGCGTGGTGATTCTATCTTTATGATTGAACGTCTGCGCGAAAAAATTGCCACCCGCCAAGGCGGAACGCTCTTGCTTGCCCTGACTTACCTTGGGCTGTGCACCCTGTTGCGAGTCGGGCTGCTCGTAGCAAGCGCTGGATCGGTATCGTGGCACCTTGCGACCTTTGGCGCATTCTTCACTGGTTTCTTTTTTGACCTCGTGATGGCTTGGTGGATTGCAATTCCTTACGCATTCCTGACTGCATTTTTTGCTAAAGTTCCGAGCACAGGTTGGCGGCGTATAATTTTAGTCTCAGGCTGGTTCTTCGGCGCTTGGCTTTTTGTATTTTGGAAGATGTCCGAAATACTTTTTTGGAACGAATTCAATGTGCGTTTCAATTTTATCGCGGTGGACTACCTCGTTTACACCGTCGAAGTTGTTAAGAATATTATCGAATCGTATTCAATGCCACTGATTCTGGTGGGGATTACGGCGGTAGTCGTTGGCATTCTTTTTGCTCTAAACCGATTACGCCTTTGGCAGGCATGGGCTAGGGCTGACGACGAGCATTCTTCTCCTTGGGTTACCCCAGTTCTTCTAACCCTTCCGTTCTTTGGCCTACTGGTTGTGGCTTATGGTATTGGTCGTTCTGATCAGAAAGCCGTGCTGGGTCGCCATACATCGATTGGGGAGCGTTTAACCGCAGGGCTTCGTCACATGGGCGACATCCAGCCAGGTTGGGAAAACAATTATGATGCGGAGCTCGGCAAGAACGGGGAATATGCATTTCTCGCTGCCTTTTGGGCCAATGAGCTCGAGTGGTCGCGTTTCTACCCATCATTGGAAAATCCCGTTCAGTCCTTGAGACAGCAGCTCGTGACTCAAGGCGAGGTCGCACTGACTGGACCTGGCACGGATATCACGCGGCATGTCACCGCGAAAGGTGTACCGCGAAAATTAAATATTATCCAAATAACCGTCGAAAGTCTCAGTGCTGAGTACCTCGGTTGTTATGGCCATAAGCGCTATAAGTCAGCTGGCCTGACGCCTAACTTAGATCGAATCGCACGTGAGTCGCTTTGGTTTAAGAACTGCTATGCGAGTGGTACTCGAACCGTGCGCGGCATGGAGGCGTTGACGCTTTCGATCCCACCGATTCCTGGACAATCAATTTTGCGCCGAAAAGGTTGTGAGAACCTCTGTACCTTGGGCTCGGTGCTGGCTGCACAAGGTTACGACACCTCGTTTATCTACGGTGGCGATGGATTCTTTGATAACATGAACTATTTCTTCGGAACCAATGGTTACCGAGTCGTGGATCAGCCTGTGAAAGCGCAAGAAGGGGTTAAGCCTGTCTTTGCCAATGCGTGGGGTGCGTGCGACGAAGATGCTTTTGCATGGTCAATGGCTGAAGCTGATCGTGCGTTTGCGGCAGGTAAGCCCTTCCACCAATTTATCATGACGACTTCGAATCACCGTCCATTCACTTGGCCGGCAGGGAAGATTGACGAGAAGTTAAATGGTAAGGCTGAAGGTGGTGTTGCCTATACGGATTATGCTATTGGGGCATTTTTAGAAGCCGCCCGCTCAAAGCCTTGGTTTAAGGACACCATTTTTGTGATCGTTGCGGATCATTGTGCGAAAGTCGCTGGTAAGCAGGAACTAGAAGTCAAAAAATACGAAATTCCACTCTTCATCTGGTCTCCTGGAAATATTGTGCCGAAGCAGGTAGACACATTGGTTGCTCAGCTCGACCTTGCGCCGACTTTGTTGGGCTTACTCAACCTTTCGTATGAATCTCGTTTCTTTGGTAGCGATGCCCTTAGCCCTTCTTACCAGCCGCGTATCTTTATCAGTAATTACCAAAAAATTGGTATGATACGCGACGGTCAATTGACGGTGCTTAAACCCGTGCGAGACACCGTTCGATTTAATGTCGACCTTGCCACGGGTAAGCTCGAGCCAACGACTGCGCCGGCTACGGAAGCTGAGAAAAATGATGAATCAACTAAGGCCTACTACCAAGGGGCCGACTGGCTCTTTAACCATGGCGGACTCA
>CANHHS010000072.1 GCA_947460445.1 Opitutia bacterium
GCCTTGTAGCGCGGGTTGGTTTTGTTAATGACGTAAACGCGGCCCTTACGACGGACAACCTGGCAATCAGGGTGGCGGCGCTTGAGCGACTTGAGGGAGGAGGAGACTTTCATGGTCGTGTAGGGCTGCCATAACCAACGGCAGGTCGGCCTAAAAAGCGGTCTCTGAGGATAATGTCAACGGACAATCCAACAGAAATTCGTATTCCCCTTCCCTCCCCTGCCCCCACAGCCTATCCCTTTACCCATGCCCGCCCATATCCGAGCCGCTTTGGCCAAGGACATTCCTGCGATCAATCGCATTTACGGGCATTACGTCGAAACCTGCACCTGTACGTGGGAAGAACACGAAAAAGAACTCCTTTCAACCAACGCACTCGCACGTCGAAACCCTAAACATCCTCTACTCGTAGCCGAAATTGAGGGCGAAGTCGTGGCCTGGGGTGCCCTGTCCGCTTACAGCTTACGCTCAGGGTGGCACCCCACCGTTGAGGACTCTATTTTTGTACACGCGAAGCACCAGGGCAAAGGACTCGGCCGACAAATGCTCACCGCCCTGGTGGATCAAGCGCAGTTATTAAAATACCAATCAATCATTGCACGCATCTCTGGCGATCAACCTGCTAGTCTTGGACTTCACCATGCACTCGGTTTTAAAGAAGTCGGCCGCATCCATGCCGCCGGACAAAAATTTGGTCAGCGACTCGACTGTGTTTACCTCCAACTTCAACTCGCAGAGTCGAAGCCTTGACACCCTCGCACGCTAACCTTTTCTCAAATCTCCGACGGATCGCTCAGGTGGTGGAATGGCAGACACGCTAGATTCAGGTTCTAGTGCCGATGAGGCGTAAGGGTTCAAGTCCCTTCCTGAGCACCACGGAATACAAAAGGCCGACTCAACGAGTCGGCCTTTTGCTTGAACGAACGGAAAGACTTATTTGCCCGTGATAGGACAGGAGCCCGCTCTGTTCTTTTTCCATTCCTGCATCCGCTCGCGCGCCTTATCGATTTCGACGACGAGGGCGCTCGATTGTGCCGACCAACTTAATGCCATGCCCGATCCAGAAGTTGTCGCCGAGAGACTCTCCATCCACGTTGCGAAGTTTTCGCCGCGCGCGCTCATAAAGGCTTTAGCACCTTCGACCATTTGCAAAGTCGCCTGGGCAGCTGCCGGATTCGCCATCGTCATTTTGGCATTCAGCGATAAGACGCCGTTGGCCTCAGCTGCAGCAATTCCCATTGAGTTTAACTGGGCAGCCATACGGGCTGCACGCGGATTAGCGACGCGACATGCCTGCACATCAGCGCCCATCAGAAACAACGGCGACACGCCGGCGACTTCGCTGACTTCTTGAGGAATGTTTGCAACCACTGCGGCATTATCAAGCGCCGCACAGGTCTTAGAAACATCCGCAGTGCTCATTGCTAAAACAACGACGCCGGCAGAAGGGAAAGCAACCGTCAGGCGGCATTGTGTCTGGTCGCAGGCAAACCCAAGAACCGGCACGCCATCGACAACATCCGGCTCGGCGCCCTTCGCCTTCAAGTACTCGCCAATTTTTAAATTATTTCCGCGGTGGCGAATAATGGCGACCGCTTGGCGCTCGGCGCCTGTGCCATAAGCCGTAAATGATAGTAAGTCGCGACGACCATCAAAACCTACCGCTTCGGCAAAAGCTTTGATCGCAGGCACTGGACATGTCCGATCATCCGCAATACCTAAAACCTTATTGCCGATAACTGAGTCACGCGCCGCATCGTAATCGACGTGCACAAACCATTTGGCATCGGCGGTTAAATCCGTGCTACGAAAAGGACCTGCTATCAATGCCAACGGCAAGGCGAGGAATGCAAAAATGGACTTGAACATAGGGTGCAGGATACACAACGCCCGTGCCAAGCAAGCCTAAGAAATAAGGTCATATACTTAAGGAAGGGGCTCCGTAGACAATCCATCATGATTTTATGAGAACGAACCCATGCCCCCAAGGTCACACCGCCCCGTTAGACAGAATCAATGGGTAGGACTGGCGCAATTTAGCCATGAAGTACGCAATCACTTAAACGGCATCCTAGGCTTAACTGCATTGCTGAAAGAAAATAACCCACCCGAAAAACAACACGAGATCGCCCGCAGAATTGAAAATGGCGGTCATGCCTTACTGGCAGTCGTTAACAATCTCTTAGCCGCGAATCACCCCAAACATACATCGCTCAGCACGGTCACAAAATTTAATCCCGCGGAACTCACCGAAGATGTGGCCGCCATGTTAAGTCCTTCCGCCGAAGCCCATGGACTTGAGCTCATCTGCACGACCAATTCATTTACGGTCGGAAATGTGCGGGGTGACGCCTCGGGATTCCGTCAGCTAGTTACGAACCTCATTACCAACGCTATAAAATTTACCAAACATGGCCACATCGTCGTCTCCCTTGAGGGGAAACGCATTGGATCGATTGCACAACTGCGCCTTGAAGTCACCGATACAGGGATTGGCGTGTCCCCAACTCAACAGAAGCAAATTTTTAAACCATTTGTACAGCTCGCCGCAGGCAAAAAAAGCCCAGTGGCTGGATCGGGACTTGGACTGGCCATCGTCCAGAAAATCACCCGATCACTGAGCGGAGAGTTAACCCTAAAAAGTCGTTTAGGACATGGAAGTGCCTTCTGTATTGAACTGACGCTACCAACAGCACCCTTCGAAAAGACGTCCCCACGCTTCACACGACCTTGCATCATCATTGGAGGACTTGCGCCTCAACGCCGATGGCTTTCACAAATGCTTTCTAACTGGGGCGCCACCTGTAGCGAAATTGATTCAAGCCATGCCACCCATCTCATCAAAAAAATTCACCAACAGACTGGCAGGAAGCCGTTGCTCTTTGTGGACATTCCAAACGGAAGTACCGCTATACCTCGGCTAAGCAATGACACCATTTTACTGCGAAGTCTCAGCTGGAATCTTTCTGAACATGCCGCACTGACCAAACCGCTGACAGCACGAAATTTATTTGAGGCGATTTGTAATCCTAACCCGAAATGCCAAAAGATAAAAGTTGTCACGCGGCGCGTACTTTTGGTTGAAGACCATGTTATTAACCAAGAAGTCATCGCGATGTTTTTGCGCCGCAATGGACACTCGGTAGATATTGTGTCGAACGCATGGTCGGCAGTTAATCGGCTTAAAACCAAACACTACGATGTCGCCCTCATAGACATTGGGCTCCCTGACATCAGTGGCCTTACCGTTGCTCGCATCTTGCAGAAACAAAAGCCACTGCTCCCACTGATTGCACTCAGCGGCAACCAAAGCTCTTCCCTGAAAGAGCGGTGTCGACGTGCTGGATTCGCAAGCCAGCTGATGAAGCCATGCCACCCGTCAGACTTAATTGAAACCTTGGAAAAAACTGTGCAAGAGGCTCAAGAGAATCAGGCCGATCAACACAGAGCCTGCGTTCTTTTGTTAAGAGGATTGAATCAAGAATGTGTTTTGTTGGAAAAGGCTTATCAAACGGGACAGGCCGAGATGATTGCGCCCGCTGTGCATGCTTTGCGCGGGGCCATGGCCATGGCGGGTTTGCGGAGTTGGACCCGCCGTGCAGCGAAAATCGAGCAATTGGCGGCAGCCAACGACACGCAATCTGCCCTAAAAAAACTTCAAAAATTCATCAGCGACTTGCGCCGGCTCGCTCAAAGTGTAAGCTCGAAGTGATTCACCGTGGCAAAGACTAAAGCCAACCCGAAACCTAAATCCTCAACGCGCACGAAGCTCGAGACGCGTTGGTGTGTGGTCGTGGCTAATGATCCTGTGAACACGATGAATTATGTCACTGCGTGTTTTATCCGCGTACTCCAAGTCAAACGTCCCGAGGCCGAACGCTTAATGCTCGAAGTACACACCGAAGGCCGATCGGTCGTGTGGACAGGCGGGCGCGAACGCGCCGAAAGCCTCGTACTCCAACTGCAGCAGTGGCACTTACGTGCATCGCTTGAAACCGGTGCCTAAGCTTCGCCTCGCAATGACGCCGGAGGCTCAGGGAATTCTCACCGAGTTACTGAAGCTCGCTGGCCCTGCTGCCAGTCGATCGGCTGTGAATCGTGCGAACGTTCCACAAGAAGATGCTGAATTCATGAAGAGCTGGACTGATGTCCTGGGGGAAAGTGCCACAGAGGAATGCACACTTCTTGCCGCAAGCATCTCAAGAGCTAAAGGAAATCCTGTCGTCATCGAGATCGCGAATGAGGAAAGTGCCTGGGCGATCGTCCGCGCGCTTTCTTCCATCCGAATCACTCTGCGTGAATCTGTTTTTCCAGATATACCCGACAGCGCACTTGAGAGCGAACAAGCCTTGGCTAAACTGACCTCTAAAATCCCTTCCGAACAGCGCCATGCATTGGCCTGTTATGACTGCTTTGGCCTTCTACAGTTCGCCCTGATCGATCAACTCGATAAATCTTAGAGGAAATCGGTTGATAAGCGGTCTGAGTGTCGCTCCATTGGCTAAGTGAAACCACCCACACCCAATGAAGGTTCTGCTATTCGGCAGACACTGGATTGGCTCCGTGCTTTGCCTCGCCTGCGACTCTTTCCACTGCGAGATGCCTTTCGCACAGCGGACAGCGTTTCGCTAAAATCCGATTTCACTGCAGGCCTGACCGTCGCCCTGCTCGCATTTCCGATGGCCCTCGCCTTCGCAACGAAAGCAGGACTCCCCGTTTGGTGCGGCATCTTAACCAGCGGCATTGCAGCCATTGTGGCACCGATGCTGGCAGGCTCGCCCTTGCTCTCAAGTGGACCGACTAATGCATCGGCTGCCTTACTCGTCGGTGCATTCACCGCGATGGGAGCCACCCAACCCGAAATGCGTGTAGCACTGCTGCCAGCTTTACTGCTCATGACGGGTGTCTTCCTGCTACTAACCTCTTGGTTACGCTTGGGCGGCTTCGCAGACTTTATACCTCGGACAGTGATTGCGGCTTACATCGTTGCAGCGGCTATTCGTATTACCGCCATGCAACTTCCGGTTGCCCTGGGAGTTTCCGTGGACGCCACCGCCACTCCCATTGAAGTTTTTTGGCGTATCGCTACTGCAGGTCGTGATTTACTAAATTCCAATATGCTCGTGGCCATTGCCACGCTCTGCGTCTTTATTTTAGTACGGCGCACCAAAGACACTGGGCCAGCAATCTTAGCAGCTATTGCTACCGCATCATTTTTTGCGATGATTGCAGAAAATGTTTCCTTGTCACAAGGACATGCCCCTCGACAAGGCCTCTTTACCTATGTGGGCGATGGTGCCCACTGGACGGCAGATCTTTCGCCCGATTTTTCCTTCCGAACCTTTTCAATTCTCTTCTCACCCGCACTGGCACTAGCGGTACTCATTGTCATCGAGAGTACCGCCAACGCACGCGCCTCTGCTTTAAAAACCGGCCAACCCGCAGATATTCATCAAGAAATTCTGGGACTCGGGGTCGCAAACCTCGCCTGTGGAGCCTGCTCAGGCATGCCTGCCTCGGGGTCTATCAGCCGTTCAGCGATCAATATTAACGCTGGGGCCCGGAGTGGATTTGCTTCGATCTCAACCGGCATACTCATTCTGGGTGTTGGCTTCGCTGCCAGCGGCATCGTTGCGAAAATTCCTTTAGCTTCACTGGCTATTCTCGTTATCGCTGCGGAACGCGAACTCGCAAACCTTCCGGTGGTCCGACTGATTTTACGTTCAAGCACCCAAGATCGCGTTACCTTCTTGGTTACCTTAATAACCGCGCTGATTGCTCCGCTTGATATCGCCATCTTCCTCGGTACCGCCGTAGCGATTGCTTTCTACCTCAAGCAAACGGCATCACCTCAAGTCGTTGAATATATCTTTTCGGAAACCGGGGAAGTACGTCGCCGTGAAGCCAATCTTCCGAGTTCGAGCATTTGCATCTTACACGTCGCTGGCAGTTTACACTTTGGCGCAACGCAAGCTTTCCACGAACACCTACGCCGTGCGTCATCGGATTCCAATCTACGCGTACTCGTACTTAAGTTCCGCGAAGCCGAGCATCTCGACGCCAATGGCGTACTCTTACTGAGAGACGTGGCAGAAATTCTCCGCAAAGGAGGACGCCACCTCATCCTTTGCGAAGTAACCCCAGAGACACAGCGCGTACTCGAGGGCGCAGGCCTGATTGAGACTATCGGACGCGAAAATGTCCTCCCCGATGACCCAACCAACCCTACCCTGTCGCTGGCGGAAGCGGTTCGACAGGCACGAAAACTCTCTGGGGACGGTGAAGCGGTTCTTAAGATTCTAACTGCACCCCACCCCGACTTACCTCGTTCTGCAGCGTCTAGACACGAAGATTGGCAAATCTAGCCCCAAAACTGCATTCTCCGCTTGATGAGAGAGGGGCACCAGCCCTTGGATAGAGGGGTTAACTTTCCACACACATGAGCACATCCTACAGCGACATCCAAAAGCTCCTCGGCGCCGAGGCAGACAGCCTCCTCGGGTTTAAGAACCCGAAGATCAGCAAAGAGCAGATCCACGTGCCGCACGGCAATTGGGTTGAACACGCTTTCGCACCTTCTGATCGCAACAATCGCGTCCTCGCTAACCTGCAACGCCTCTACGGTTCGGGTCGCCTCGCAGGCACCGGCTACGTTTCCATTCTGCCCGTCGACCAAGGCATCGAACACTCGGCGGGTGCTTCCTTTGCGAAGAACCCCATTTACTTCGACGGTGAAAATATCGTGAAGCTCGCCATCGAGGGCGGTTGCAATGCGGTCTGCTCCACCTTCGGCGTGCTCGGCAGCGTCTCCCGTCGCTATGCCCACAAAATCCCTCTGATGGTGAAGATTAACCACAACCAACTTCTCACTTACCCGAACGTCGGCGACCAAGTTATGTACGGCACCATCAAGCAAGCTGCTGACATGGGCTGTGCGGCTGTCGGTGCGACCATCTACTTCGGCTCCGAAGAATCGAACCGTCAAATCATCGAAGTCTCCCAAGCCTTCGCGATGGCGCACGAAATGGGTATGGCCACCGTCCTCTGGTGCTACACCCGCAACAGTGCCTTCAAGAAAGATAAAGACTACCACGTCTCCGCTGACCTCACCGGCCAAGCCAACCATCTCGGCGTCACCATCCAGGCCGACATCATCAAACAGAAACTTCCCGAGAACAACGGTGGCTACCTCGCCATCCAGCAGACCGAGTCATCGTACGGCAAGATCGACAAACGCATGTACACCGAACTCAGCTCTGATCACCCGATTGACCTTACCCGCTACCAGGTGGCCAACTGCTACATGGGTCGTATCGGTTTAATTAATTCGGGCGGACCTTCGGGCAGCAACGACTTCGCTGAAGCTGTCAAAACCGCTGTCATCAATAAGCGTGCTGGCGGCCAAGGCCTCATCTCCGGACGTAAGGCATTCCAACGTCCGATTGAAGAAGGCGCTAAGCTTCTCCACACCATCCAAGACGTCTATCTCTGCAAAGACGTCACGGTCGCTTAACGCGCGACTTCCAGAACGAAATCAAGCCCCGGCCACAAACCGGGGCTTTTTCGTACCA
>CANHHS010000073.1 GCA_947460445.1 Opitutia bacterium
AAGACATTGGAGACTAAGGACTAAAGACGAAGGACTAAAGGGGAAGGAAGAGTCAGTTGGGAATTAATAATTAAAAATTAAGAATTAAGAGGGAAGGGGGAAGAGGGAGGGAGAGACTAAGGACTAAGGACTAAAGGCTGCGTAAGAGTAAAAAGTAGAAAGTAGAAAGTAAAAAGAGATACATGGACGGCGGCGACTGCGTCGCCTATGACGGCGGGCTTCGCCCTACGACGGCAGCTCGCATGCGAGCTTACGACGGCGTTCGGCCATTGGCCTCACTACGACTTAAGAAGAAGCCGAGCAGCTGAACAGCTAACCACTTTAGTTATTAGGCTTTAGGCTTATATTGTCATAAGGCCGAAGGCCTGCCGTCGTAACGAAGCGAAGCGAAGTGCCGTCATAGGTCCAAAGGACCGCCGTCGCGCTCGCAGAGCGTTTCATCTACTACCACCGCTACTTACCTCGTAATCTCGATTTCACCCAAGATGGCTCCTGCACAAGTGCGATCTTGAGCAATCCAGTAAGGGGCATCGCGGTTGGCAAAGCGAATGTAGTGTCGTGCATCTGCCCCTGCGGGTGCTCCGTTGTTATTTATGCTGGCCGCTTTTTTGGTACCTGCAGATTTGGTCGGAGCTGCCTCCGGGAACATCACAACGAGTTGGTGTTTGCCGGGTGCGTTCGGGGCGACGGCGTTGCAGACAATTTCTTGACCTTGATTTGCAATTTCGGGTTGTAGTGCGGCTGCAGGTAGAATGGTGCGAATGTCAAAGTTTTCGCCTGCGCCGGGCGAATAGATGTAGCGACCTGATTTGTTGGCGTATGCGAGATCAAGTGTGCGTGCGGTTGGGCACGATGCGAATCCGCGATTTGTTACCCGTATACGCAGTTCGTAAGCTTCACCTTGTTTGACACTCGAGGGCCACGAAGCACTGATGAGCTCGTAGCGGTAGCCCAAATGATCACGTAAGTAATCAAAAGCTGAACGTGGCACGGTGTTGCCTTTACTATCTGTAAAGTAGCCGTCGGAAATTGGTAAACCGCGTGCAGCGACATCTTCGCGTGTTTTCATTTGAGTTTTCCATGCGTCCAGAGGGCCCGCTGCTTTAGAAGGTGAGACCGCTGACCAGGCGCGTGAAATACCAAAGGTGAGAACGCGCTCCATGGCTGCTTTGGTGACCATATTCCAGCCGTCCATCAGGGGCGCGGCACTTCCAAAGCCTGGGCCTAAATCAGCGTCGACGGGAACAAAGATTGCCTGTTGGCACCATGTCTTCCAGCCCGCATCAGAAGGGCCAACGGCATCGAACGTGCCATCGTCGGTATTGTCGGCACCAAAGCCGATATTGTGAAAACCGATAAAGGCTGCGGGTGTGCGTTCGGTGAATGCTTCCCCTTGGTTAATTTCAGGTGCGAGGTTGAGTCCCGTCAGTAATGCACTGCGCATGGTTGCGGATCGAATCTGAAGGGGTCGCGCGGGTGGACGTGCGGCGATAAGTGCTTTGAGTACAGCGGCGTGAGAGGTAAGGTCCGATGGGATATGTGCGGAGTCTCTGATCTCTCCACGGTGCCCGATACATCCCATTTGGATAGCCATGATGACGTCCACATTTTTAGCCAAGATGGGTCGGAGTGCTTCGAGGTGTTGGGTGACGATTGCGACAGTTGGCCCGCTCGTTTTTTTATGATCAAGTTCGTAGGCGAAACGCAGAATCACTCGCGTTCCGGTGCGGCGGAACACCTCGAGCGATTTATCGAGTCGTCCAAGTAGAGCGGCATCGAGTGGTTTGGTGGAATATTCGTCGAGCCAACAGATACCAAGATGCGTGGTGATACCCGCGGTCTGCATTCGCAGTAAGGCATCGGACATCGCTTTATCCGACCACCCTGTTTTTCCTGCGTCGCTATCGAGTGTGGGAAATGCGGTCGTGCCTTCGAGTTTGCCACCGCGACGTCGCGCACCGATGCCGTCTGGTTGCGTTAAGAGGATGACGCCTTCACTGTTCGCAAGCGGGCACTCAAGGCGGAAGCCACGATCGGGATTGATCAGGCCATTCATGGCAGTGGGATCGTCTGCCCAAATACCATGGTAGGTGCGCTGGGTGCGCTCCACCGGTGTATCTTTGGACAGAGCGTTGACGGTTAAGCCAAGGCAAAGGTACGCAAATTGGAGTAGGGTAGGGCGCGCCATGTGACTTATTTACTCCAACGGTCATAGGTTGCAATCACACGCTCGCCCTTACAGAAATACTGTATGGGTGAGTCACTGACATTATGGCAGGAGCTGGTTAATGCAGCGAAGGGCGACCCGTTTATCGTGGTCGCCAGTGCACTATTCTTTCTTGCGATCCTGCACACATTTATTGCCCCAAAGTTTGCGGCGATTGCTCACCGTATGGAATTGGCTCATGCGGAACGCGTCCGCTTAGGGAGTGTTGCCGTAAGTTCCGAAGGTAAGTCTGCAGATTTTCGCGCAGCCATTCTTCATTTCTTAGGAGAGGTTGAAGCAGTTTTTGGACTTTGGGCATTCATCCTTTTTAGCGTCCTGATTTTTTGGCCGGGTAAAGGTTGGGCTTTTGCCTGCGCCTATATCGAGACTGCGAGTTATGATGCTGCCGGAAAGATTGCCCTCGGCGGCGTGGCTCCTTCGGAGCCTTCGAAGTACATCGAACCCCTTTTTGTCTTTGTCATTATGGCAATGGCATCTTCGCGCCCCATCCTTTCTGCAGCGAATCGTTTACTCAGCGCCGTCGGGAATTTTTTAGGTGGTTCACCTGTTATTCACTGGGCAACTGTTTTGACCCTGGCGCCCTTGCTCGGCTCTTTGATCACGGAACCGGCTGCCATGACGATTGCGGCTCTGTTGCTTTCGGCGCAATTCACGGCCTACAACCCGTCCATCCGATTGCGTTATGCAACCCTTGGCCTCTTGTT
Source organism: Opitutia bacterium (assembly GCA_947460445.1). GTDB lineage: Bacteria > Verrucomicrobiota > Verrucomicrobiia > Opitutales > UBA953 > UBA8828. The sequence goes on from CANHHS010000073.1 coordinate 2,932, forward strand.
TGTGAACGTTTCCATTGGCGGCACGTTGACCCATTTTGCCGCACCACCTGTCGTGATGGTCGCCGCTAAATGGGAGTGGACCACGCTACACATGCTGAATGACTTCGGACTGAAAGCGCTCCTCGCGATTATCATCTCGAATTTATTCTACGCATTTATTTTCCGCCACGAATTCCGTCAGATGGCAAACCGCGTGGCTAAAGCTCCGAAAGCTGAAACGCCCGATGTCATTCCCTTGTGGGTTATTGCCGCACATGGCATCTTGATGGCATGGTCTGTCTTTATGCTGATGGGGCATCACCCCGCTTTGCTCTTGGCAGGTTTTCTAGCTTTTCTTGCTTTCACGGTGGCCACTCCGCAGTGGCAGGCACCCATCCTTTTGCGTTCACCGCTCTTGGTTGCATTTTTCCTGGCATCGTTGGTGGTGCATGGAGGATTACAAAGCTGGTGGATTTCCCCGGTGCTCGTTCGCCTTGATGAATTCCGACTTTTCTTGGGAGCAACTTTCCTGACCGCATTTAACGACAACGCAGCGATTACCTATTTAGCTTCACAGGTGCCCGCGCTGTCATCGGGGACCGACGCCGCTCGAGCTCTCCAATATGCTGTTTTAACGGGTGCAGTTACAGGTGGCGGTTTGACCGTAATTGCCAATGCGCCGAATCCGGCAGGGCAGTCGATCCTCGCGCCGCATTTTCAAGATGGTGTGTCTCCAGTGCGTTTGGCCCTGTGGGCCTCCATCCCTACCACCATTGCGGCACTCTGTTTCCTTTACCTGCCTCACGCTTGAGCAACAAGGTAAGTGGCAGGTTAAATTTAGCAGTTAAAGGGGGTAGGAGGGGTTATTCCCTACCGATTTGTGTCTTTCCTTCTCCGGTATGCCGCTATACTTAGTGAAGAGGGGTAATCCTACCCCCTTTACATTTTTTTCGCTATGTCACGCCCCTCCTCCAAAGGCTTCACGCTTATCGAATTACTGACGGTGATTGCGATTATTGGCCTACTGGCAGCCGTCTTGATTCCCGCTGCGATGGGTGTGCAGCGCCGGGCTAAAGCAGCAACCTCTCAGACTGTCCTTAGCGGATGGTCTTCGGGTATTCTTCGTTATAAACAAGCCTACGGTTTTTATCCAGGTCTCGGCGCAGCTTCTTACCCAACCGCCGACACCTGTCTAAAGTTAGAGTCGGGTACCAATGCTTCCATTTTCATCATGACATTGGCAGGCAAGAATCCTAACGGCACAAGTTTGACTGCCGGTGCCGCTGGTAATCGTGCAAAATACAATCGTAACAGTGAAGGCTTCGTCGATTTTGCAGCTCAGGATTACGAGGACTACACAAAGTTGCCTGCGTCCACAGATACGACAGGTACGCTCGGCACAAACAACTATTTAGTCGATCGCTTTGGTAACCGAAACATCCGTGTGGTTATCGATTACGATAACAGCGGTGCTCTGAAGTCTGCAGCCGGTGCAGCCACTGCTACAGGTATTCCTGCAGATATCGTGGGTTACTCTACGGCTACAGGCTACCCTGCACGCGTCTTGATTTATACTTCTCGCACTGAAGTTAAGACGATTGATGTGACGGGGACAGTCGGCACACCACTTTCTGACTTCCTCGACGTTATCGCTGCCCAGTGAGCATGACTTTCTCTCTGCAGAAAATTGGGCGCCGTGCCCGTGCAGGCTTCACCATGGTGGAGCTTCTAATTGTTATTACGGTCATTCTTATCTTGGCTTCGATGATGTTAGCCATCCGTCCGACAAACCCTGAAGGACTTGGTAATGGTCAGCGGATGATGGCGGACATGCTTCGGATCGCGAAAGTTCAGGCGACGATGAACCGCGCGGCGCTCCCAAAGATCAATGGGTGGACGTCGAATTGGGCTCCCGCAAACTTCCGTTATCGCCTGTTGATTAAGTGTGAGCCTTCAAATCCCGATACCCATCTGCGCGAGATGGTGATTGCGATAGGGTGTACAGGTATTGGAGCTACCCCGGCTTTGTATACTTGGTTCTCCCCTGAGCCGCCCGTGCGCCTCCCTCCTGGCGTCTTTTTTGTCCCGCCCAATCTTGCAGTCGTCAACGGGATTTCAGGTGGTACGACGACAAATCCTGCGGTGGTGATGCCAACGGATACCACGCTTTCAAGTACATCGGCATCTACACGCCTAAGTAAGATGCCCGGACTAGCAGATGTCACTGGTTTGGTAGTTGGTGCGAATGAATACTGCACACCAACGTCGACGACGCTGGCACCCATGATGCTCTACCGTCCGGTATTTTCGCCAGGCCTCGCTCCAAGTACCGGCGTCTACTATAATCAAACAGGCGTACACACGATTGTTGGTGGCGGAAGTTACTGGTATTATGTCGAGCTTGGGCCTGACGGATCCAACAACCACACTGGAAAAGTTGTCTTAGTCTTAGCCCAAGGTACGAATGTCGGTGCCCAGACGCTTTTAACCTCGGCTGATAAATTTGCCGCCATACTTTTACGTCGTAACGGCGATGTCACGCTGACGACAGATACGACTGACCTCGAATCAACCGGAACCTCTACTTTGTTGAAATGAACACATCACCCGATCTTCCCGTTGCTCGACGACTCGGCTTCACGTTGGTCGAAGTTATTATCGCCGTCGGCGTTGTCGGCGTCGCGATTGCATCCTTGATTGGCATTCTCGCGAGTACTTTCCAGCAAGTCGATGACATCATGCAGACAAATGCTGCCCTCACGTCTGCTCAAGGATTGGTCACCGCGCTGGATAACCCCCGTATCATCTTTAAAGACCTCGCTGCCGCCTCGGGGGTAAGCACGAACACGACTACAGCGAGTTATTTAGATAACACAGCCGACAAGCCGAACTTCGACATCGTCTACGACCTGCTTAAAAACGCCGACACGCCAGCCAATGGTGTTTGGGTCTATGTCTATGAGCGCAAACAAGTCATCTCTTCGGTTGAGGTGATTGCGGCGTCTCCGAATACTTACAATCTCAACGGCAATCCTGCGTTGATAGAAGTTGTCAAGATGACCAGTGATAACTTTACGCCTGATCTAGCTCAGGCTCGCAATGTTTTGGGAAGTCCGATGCGGGTTCGCTTAACGCTCTCTAAGCTACTGGTTGGCCAGCGTGTGACGCTAGATCCAACAACAGGCGAGCCGACGACAGCAACTTACGCCAGCGGTTCATTGCCTGCATCCGTCGACAACTTCGCTTTAGCCTATCTACCAATTGTGGCGGAATTTTATCCGCATGAATACGAAAGCGCCACGGTCTTTAAGGCTGCCACCAACGACCAGCAGCCAGTCCTGGTACAAACCATCGTTATTAATCGATGAAAGCCTTTGTGCGCCATTCACGTCGAGGTTTTACGCTCGTTGAGCTCCTTGTGGCTTCGGCCATTATGATCGTCTTGGTATTGATTGTGACCAAGGTCGCGGTTGATACGTTGACAGCCTACGACAAGGTTGTTGCCGATCTTTCCACGCAAGCCGAAGCACGCTCAGTTTTGGATAGTATGGAACGCGATTTAAATACGGCGGTTATCCGGCCGGATGGACGTTGTTGGATGGAAGTCATCGCCCCACAGGCTACGGGCGATGCATCGGGTCTTCTCAAACTCGCAAATATTTCGTCGGACCTTCAGCCCGTCCTTATGTTCTTTGCGTCACCGAATGATCGCACCCGTTGGAGTACCACTGGAGGTGTGCGTACAGCAATTTCGGGAGAAACGTGTGCGGTTTCTTACCGCATGGGTCGACGTTCCCCCTTCGACGTCCCTGGAGCTACTATTCAGCAAGTCTACTGCGTGCAGCGCACCGTCATTGATGCCCAGAATACCTTTAATGAAGCCATACCCATACTCACCGTACCCACGGCTGCGTTGAGTACGGTGACGACCGGGACACCATTTACGTACTGGTATAACGTATCCCGTAGTTACATTTCGCCGTACGGTGCATCCACATCAGGTGCGCTGATCTCTTCGACGCAAATGGCATCCAGTGGCGCTTTAGACGCAGCCAATACCAATCTCGGATGGACGATGGATGAGCAGAATTTTTGTGCCCAGAACGTCGTCGGTATGAGTTTAACCTTCTGGTGTTCTTCCTCAGAGACTGCAGTCGCTGATACTACACGCGGTGCCGTACGCGTGCTCAGTTTGCCTGCCGCAGCACTGCGACCTGTGGTGTGCTTCCCGGGTGCTACTGGCGAGACAACTTATCGACAAGCAGCAGCGTCTGCGGGTGTCGGTGGCGTCAAGGGAGTTTATACAGGCCCGATGTCGTCGGTTGCTCCAGGCATTAAGGGCACAGACTTCTTTAACTACCGCGCACGTTTTTACTCTGACCGCGTACAACTGGATGCGCTCGCTGATCCTTTGCCCTATAGCTTACGACAGGTAGAAGTTTCAGTCACGGTGCTTTCGCCTGCGGGTGCTCGCGAGCTCCGCGGCATTCAGGCTAA
>CANHHS010000074.1 GCA_947460445.1 Opitutia bacterium
ACTCTTTCGTAGCAAGAAACTTGGCTTCGCCGATCTCACCTTAGGCTCAGACAAAGGTGAATTGCGCATGATAGACGCTGACGGTAATGTCATGTTCACCCAGTCACTTACCCGCTAAGCACGCACGAACCGTCCACAAAAAGGCCGCCTACAAAGGCGGCCTTTTTTATGAAGTCTGCAGACGGATTAAGCCTTCCAACCACCCACTGCACCTGCGTACTGAGCGTGGATACCAAGCTCTTCTTCAATGCGCAGGAGTTGATTGTATTTCGCAACACGGTCAGATCGGCAAAGGGAACCTGTCTTGATTTGGCCAGCGTTCAAGCCGACGGCGATGTCCGCAATCGTCGAGTCTTCAGTTTCGCCTGAGCGGTGCGAGATGATGGCACTGTAGCCCGCACGCTGTGCCATTTGCACGGCATCGAAGGTTTCCGTGAGTGAACCGATTTGATTCACCTTCACCAAGATGGAATTAGCGGTCTTGGTTTCAATACCACGAGCCAAGAACTCTGTATTCGTGACAAAGAGGTCATCGCCCACGAGCTGGGTGGTCGCACCGAGAGCATCGGTAGCCTTCTTCCAGCCCTTCCAATCAGCCTCAGAGAAACCGTCTTCAATCGAGACGATGGGATAACGCTTTTGCAGGTCTTTGTAGAAGGCAATCATCTGATCCGAGTTGCGCTGTGACTTATCGGACTTGTGGAAGGTATACTTGCCAGTCTTCTCGTCGTAAAATTCGGAAGCAGCTACGTCGAGAGCCAAGAAGATGTCTGTACCGAGCTTGAAGCCGGCTTCTTTGACCGCCTTGGCAATAGCTTCAAGGGCAGCTTCATTGGAAGCAACCTTCGGGGCGAAGCCACCTTCGTCGCCCACTGAAGTGGAAAGACCCTGAGCCTTAAGAACTTTCTTGAGGGCGTGGAATACTTCAGTGCCCATGCGCAATGCTTCACGGAAAGTCGGCGCGCCGCGTGGCACGATCATAAATTCCTGAATATCAACCGGTGCGTCTGAGTGAGCGCCGCCGTTCATGATATTCATGAGAGGGATCGGGAGCACTTTGGCATTGGGTCCGCCAATGTATCGGTAGAGCGGCATGTTGCGCGCCTTGGCAGCCGCATGCGCTACCGCCATCGAGACGCCAAGAATCGCATTCGCACCGAGCTTCGACTTGTTCTTAGTGCCATCGATTTCCAACATCGCATGGTCAACGCCAAGCTGATCACAGGCATCAAAACCGAGTAACTCGGGAGCGAGGATGTCATTCACATTACCGACTGCCTTGAGAACACCTTTGCCGCCGTAGCGCTTCTTTGGGTCGATACCCTTCGCAAACTCTTTTGCCGATACAGTCCCGTCGCGTAACTCGTGCGCTTCGTGCGTGCCTGTGGATGCGCCCGAGGGCACTGCAGCACGGCCGAGAGCGCCGCCGGACAGGACAACGTCGACTTCGAGAGTGGGGTTACCGCGCGAGTCTAAAATTTCGCGGGCTTTAATGTCTACGATGGTGGTGGTCATGGATAGAAGTGTGGCTCAATGGGTAGCGGTAGAGACGGGGGTAGGTCAAGACAGGCTCAACCAACTCGCGAGAAACAAAGCGGCCCGCCAAAAGGCGGGCCGTAAAGTGGTGGGAATAGCAGGACTCGAACCTGCGACATCCTGCATGTCATGCAGGCGCTCTAACCAACTGAGCTATATTCCCGTCTATACCGACTACTGAGAAAAGGGACTTCAGGGGGCTTGGCAAGCCCGGCTTGGAGTCATACCAGAATCCATATCCGAGGGCCTTAACCCAGCAATTTAGGGTCGATCTCGTGGTTACCATGGACGGCCTTCACGTCGTCCAGCGCCTCGATAGCATCAATAAGTTCAAGCACTCCCTTGGCTACAGCAGCATCCTTTATAGGCACGTAAAGGTTAGGAACATAGGCAAGCTCGCTCGAGGCTGGCTTGAGTCCTTTATCCTCCAAAGCCTTCGCAAGGGTGTAGTAATCAGACACCGCACAAAGAACTTCAAAGTGATCGCTGTGATTGATGACGTCTTCGGCGCCCGCATTCAGCGCGAGCTCCATTAAAGCATCTTCGGTAATGGCGTCAGCGGAGAGGAGGATTTGTCCTTTGCGCTGAAATCCGTGCGAGACGGCACCAGCTTGAGCCATGTTGCCGCCATGTTCCGCAAATGCGTGACGAACTTCCGCAGCGATGCGGTTCTTATTATCGGTCGTCACTTCAATAATTAGCCCTACCCCGCCCGGTGCGTAACCTTCATAAGCAAATTCTTCGTAAACCACGCCAGGGATTTCGCCCGTACCTTTTTGAACGGCACGCTTCACGTTGTCCGTCGGCATGTTGGCGGCTTTGGCTTTATCAAGCACTGTACGTAGACGTGCATTTGAATCTGGGTTTCCGCCTCCAGCCTTCGCCGCAAGTGTGAGCTCTTTGGAGAGCACCGAGAAAACTTTTCCGCGCTTGGCGTCGATGACTGCCTTATGCCGCTTTGTCGTATGCCATTTACTATGGCCGCTCATATTCGGAGTGAGTTTAAGTTATGCTTTGGTGACGACAGTCAATGTGTCACGACGTTGAATCATCCAAGTTTGGCCAATTTGCAATACGTTCTGGAACGTCCAATAGAGAGTAAGTGCCGCAGGCATGGTGTAGCAAATCAACGGGAACATCATCATCATAATAGACATCACCATTTTTTGCGTTTCATCGGTGCCCGTCGTTGGCGTCATCCGCATCGATATCCACATCGTAATTCCCATAAGCAGCGGCAGCGGGTTAACCGGAACAGATCCAAGGTGGGCAATCGTATCTGGACCAGCCAAGTCTGTTATCCAGAGGAAGGACTGTAGGCGCATCTCGGGCGCATGCTGGAAGGCTGAATAAAGGCCGAAGAAAATCGGCATCTGCACAAGGATCGGGAAGCAGCCCGCCAAAGGATTTACGCCGTGCTCTTGGTAGAGCTTAAGCATTTCTTTTTGAAGACGTTCAGGGTCCTTTTTATATTTTTCCTGCAAGGCCTTCATCGGGCCTGCGACTTTAGCCATGTTTTTAGCAGCACGTTGCTGTGCGGTCGTGAGCGGCCAAGTGACTAACTTTAAAAGCAATGTGAGCAGAAGAATTGCGAAACCCCAAGCCCACGCACCGACACCATCAATAAGCCAGTGAACACCACCCAGAATTGCGAGCAAGAGCTTGGCCATCCAGCCGATACCAATAAAGCCAAGCAGTTTAACGAATTGTAAAGTGTCCACCTGACCATCGGAAAGCGCCGAGAGGCGACCGTACTCTTTAGGGCCGACGTAAAGCACGCCATCAAGTGTCCGAGATCCATCAGCAGCAACAGGGCCTTCCCATGAAGCGAGTGCTCGCACGCTACGCGCACCATCTGAAAGTACGACTGGGAGTACCAGCGCTTCCGAGCGTTGGCCGCGCGCAGTCACATCGGGGCAAAGACTCGCTACGAAATACTGATTGGCTGACGCCACCCAGGCATGGGAGCGTCCAACTGCAGGAACGAGTAGACTTTCAGCAATAGCTTTGTGCGCAAAGAGACCGAGAAAACCATTGCTATCGGTAAAATCAGAGAGTCCGGAATGCCCGATATCGGCTCCATCAGAAACGAGTACGCTCTGGAAAGTATGGGCAACGTCAGCAATTTCAGGCTGCCAAGTGCCTGTCGAAATCCAAAACTTAGGTACAGGTTTGCCTGCGGGTGGCGTGATGCGGACAGAGAATTCCACGCCATAAGGATCTTTGTCTCCGCGACCGAAGTCTCCCTGGCGCAGGCGATAACTACGCTCGATACGCGTACCGTCCGGAAGCGCACCTTCTAAACGCATCCAACCCGCAGATGAGGGGAGTGAATGGAAGGCGATGCGTATCGGAGTGGGCTTAGCGGTAGCGGGATCAGGCAGGTAAAGCTCGAGAGCGGCGTCGGGCGCTAACTTATTAAAAGTAACCGACTCTTGTGAGCCGACGGCCGTGCGGTGCTGCTTAAGAGCAGCAGTATCCAAAGAGCCACCACGTGTTGTGATGTGTACATTCAGGACATCATTCTGGAGTGAAAAAGTCGTCGCCTTACTGGAAGGCTGCTCTTCACCTACCGACGGAGTCACTGCTGCAACAGGAACAGGTGTAACTACAGGCGCAACAGGCGCTGGAACTGTCAGCACAGGTGGAGTAACATGCGCGGCTTTTGCCTGGTCGACGGAATGGCTATTCCAAAACAGTAAGCCAAAAGCGGCGACAAGACAGAGAATGCCAAAGGTAAGATTTTTGCGGTCCATACAGCCCATCTGACTAAGGGCTGACCCCTCAACGGGTCAAGGTTGGGCGAAAATCAGCCACTACACCCCCAAAATCCTACTGGGATAGGCGTAGAGAAAGCCCTTCTCGCCTTAACTACCAGGCTTGGTGGCAGGCATCGCAGCCAACTCTGGCGGGAGCTTATCTGCGGGATACGTGGGGAAGCTTAAAGAAAGAAGCGGTATAAAAGGCACACTAAATGTCGTCTGACCACTGGAGCGATCGACGAGTGCTGTGACCGCCACAGGCTTAGCCCCTGCCGCGGTTAACAAATCGATACACTCCTGAGCACGCCCACCACGCGTCACCACATCCTCAGCAATCAAGACACGTTCGCCGGCGGCGAAGGTGAAGTTGCGCCGCAAAACCAGTCGGTCATTCTCTTTTTCAGCAAACACAAAACGTACACCTAATTGCCGAGCCAACTCCTGGCCAACAACTAACCCGCCCATCGCGGGCGCAAGGACTGTCTGACAGCCATGTGCGGCGAGTTTCGTCCGCAGAAGCTCAATCAGGCGCGTAACCTTGTCCATGTGCTGACAGACTTGCGCGCATTGAAAAAAGTGGCCGCTATGTAAGCCGGATCGCAAAACGAAATGACCTGTGAGTAATGCGCGCGAGTCGCGGAAAATTTGGAGAACTTCTTCGTCGGTCGAGGTGGCCATACTTGATAACAAATAGAGTTAGCGTTTAGGGTTTTCTACAACATGTAACTTATGCAGCAGTCGATGAACGACGGGTGCTAATAAAATGGATGCGGTTGTTAAAAAGGCGACGCCACTAAAAACTGCGTAAGCAGATGCAAAAAGCTTAGCCTCGTCTGTGCGCATTGGGGAAACCGGACCCATACCCGTTAAGATCATGCTAGCATCTAGCAGCGCATCAACCCAAGGCAGACCGCATATAAAGTGATAGCCGCATACACCTAAAAGTAACGACAAACTAAGAAAGCCGATTGCAACGATCGAATATACCGCCACGCGCCTAAAAAAATGGTGACGGGGAACAACGGGCTCGTGGCGGGTTTCAAGTCTCACACCCCCACCCTGCCACACCACAGGAACTTCGCAAGTGCATCGTGGAACTTGTAGAGATAACAAATGTCCCTTAAAACACCCCAATGCTTCGAAGCCTACTCGCATTCAGCCTTCTCTCTTTAACAGTACTGGGGGCAGAAAAGCCCAATATCATCATCCTTCTCGCCGATGATCTCGGGCCGGGAGAAATTGGTGCTTTTGGTCAGACCAAAATCCCGACACCACGACTCGATCAAATGGCACGCGAAGGTCTATGTTTTGACCGTGCCTATTGCGGTTCATCGGTTTGCGCACCGTCGCGCGGAGCACTCATCACCGGACTACACACTGGGCGTGCTCCGATTCGCGCCAACAAAGAATACCCGAACGGGCAAGAGCCCATGCCTCGAGATATTCCAACCATTGCGAAGTCTTTAAAAGCCGCAGGCTACGCGACAGGTTGTTTCGGAAAATGGGGTCTCGGCTATCCAGGTTCGGGCTCGGAAGCGAACGACCAAGGCTTCGATCGGTTTTTTGGCTATAACCATCAAGTGGACGCCCATGAATACTTCCCGAAGTCGCTCGATGAAGACCGCCTCGCTCATTCCGTGCCCCTGAAAGAAGGAGAATACGCAGCAACACGCATTACCGACGAGGCGCTGACATGGACGCGTGCTCAAGTTAAAGCCAGAAAGCCTTTCTTCCTTTTTCTGCCAACCACCCTGCCGCATGGAAAACTTCAAGCGACACCTGAGATGCTTGCACCTTTTGCGGATAAATTCGCCGACAATCCAAATCCTAAGGCCGCTCGCCTCTATGCAGCCATGGTTAGCAAGCTGGACGCAGATGCAGGCAAAGTCATGGATCTCTTGAAAGAACTCGGTATCGATAAAAATACCTTATTCATATTTTGCTCAGACAATGGCACAGAGCCTACCTACGGCTACGGGATTGATTATTTTAAAGGTCGCGCAGGCTTACGCGGCGACAAACGCTCACCCTATGAAGGCGGATTTCGCACCGCTGAGATCGCTTGGTGGCCAGGCAAAATAAGCCCAGGCAAGCGCACGGACGCTTTAACAGCTTCTTGGGATTTCTTCCCAACTGCCTGCGAGCTTGCCGGCATCACGCCGCCCAAAGGACTCTCGGGTAAGAGCCTTGTTCCAATTCTGACCGGTAAAGGCACCTATACGGCCCATGACTTTCTCTTCTTCGAGTTTCATGAAGGGCAAAGCTGGCAGGCTATTGTCTGGAATAACCGAATGAAAGCCGTCCAACGAAAAATTCTTACCAATAAACCGCTTCCTATCGAAATTTACGATTTAGCAAAAGATCCGGCCGAAACTCGTGATAGTGCCAATGAGCACCCCGAATTAGTCAAGAAGGCCGAAGAGCTCTTTCGACAAGAACATACACCGAGTGCAGCATTTCCTTTACCAGGCGAAAAAGGATGGGAAGAAAAAGTTAAGGCAGCGGCTGAAAAAGCAGCGGTGAAGAAGGCAAATAAGCAGGGCACCAAATAATATGAATCCGGCATCTGCCATTCGCTGGATTAAAGTCGCCATGACCGTGTGCGTGATGCTTCCCGCAGCGCTTTATTTCTTTTTTGGTCAGCCTGCCCCATCAGTAACCCAAGGAATGGTGTGGATTCCTGCAGGATCCTATGAAATGGGTTATGTTCTAGCCAAACACCCTGAAGAAGCTCCCTTGCATCCAGTAAAAGTAAAGGGCTTTTGGATAGATCAAACCGAAGTCACCAATCGGCAGTTTGCCGAATTTATTAAGGCGACGAGTTATCAAACAGAAGCCGAACGCCCCATGGATGCCCGAGCATTTCCCAATGCAAAACCTGAAGACTTACTTCCCGGCGGAATGGTCTTTCATGCCATCGAAGGCGTCGACGCCAATATGTGCGGGATTGGCAACTTGCCTTGGTGGACATTTACACCCGGTGCAAATTGGCGACACCCTGACGGACCAACGTCTTCGATTGAAGACCGCATGGATCATCCTGTCGTC
>CANHHS010000075.1 GCA_947460445.1 Opitutia bacterium
CATGCCCCCCAGCCGATGCACCTCCGCCGCACGCAAGGATTACGCGGTCGGCTACGAGGGTTTCCTTACTCAGATGAACGGAGAATTTTTCATCCTTAAAGTTCAGAGATTTCACGCTCGTACCGGTACGAATTTCTACTTTCGCAGACGTAGCTGCACGTTGGAGGCAATCCACGATGGTCGCCGAGTCGTCGGTAACTGGGAACATGCGTCCATCGTCCTCGGCTTTGATAGTGACGCCACGCTGTGCAAACCAGTCGAGGGTGTCGCGAGGTTGCCAGCGATGAAAGGCGCCGAGAAGTTCACGTCCGCCACGAGGATACTTTTTGATTAATTCCGCAGGCTCGAAGCAGTTGTGCGTAACATTACACCGTCCGCCGCCCGAAACTCTGACTTTAGCGAGGAGGTGTTGTGTCGCTTCCAGGAGTGTGACTTTACCGTTACGGCCTAAAGATTCGGCGCAGGTAACCGCTGCGAAGAAGCCGGCTGCACCTCCACCAATGACAACCACATGTCGCGACATCTCAGCGATCGGATGGCTGACCGACATCCACCTTGTTGACAGGCCTAGGGGCTGTGACTGGCTGTGGTTTAGGCTTTGTTAAATCCGGAATGGTTACGGAGAAGTTTAGCACGCTGTCGGACTTATAAATCTTTCTAAGGAATGCACTGGATTCATTTTCGAGAAGTCCGCGACGCACAGCCCACAGTGCGTGACCTTTAGGATTCGTTAGAGGCGTGCTTGATCCCGACTGCAGTCCCTTGGGGTCAATCATGTTGCTCTCGTTCGCCGATAATGTGTCGGTCGGGTACGTGGCGTACATAAGCATAACGCTAAATTCTGACTGGGGTGTATCGGTTGGCAGACCATTTATTTCTGTGGGTGCGGTGCTGTCTTTGTCTTTTAATTGCAGCACGTAGGTGTCTTCGGGTTCGTCAGGAAGGCGAAGACCTTTGTCGAATATTGCGGCAATCGATGTTTCGTCGGCACATGTGTTGATGATGAAGACACGTCGTACGGGACCAGTCTCGTGTCCATTTTGCGTTAAGCGTTTGCGCCAAACTGCCCATAGGCGTTGTCCGCTTGTATCGACGAGTGCAGTCTCTCCGCCGACTTCGATGCTGAGGTAGTCGTTGCGTAATACGCTAATGTCCTCCGGGTTAATTTTGGGAGGGAGTGTTCCGATTGGGCGTACCGGACGGCCTTGCTCATCGAACTGTTTGGCACTTGCGAACCACGTAATCTCGATGGGTCCTAAGCGGTTATATTCAACCTCATGAATCACTGCGTAAGGCGCGGCGGTCATGACCACTGAAAGTAGCCCGCCGTAAATCGCAGCTCTTGGGAATATTGCAATGCGGTGCACCAATGCAGCCGCGAGGGCTGTGCCCGCAAAGGCAGCAATGGCGACGGAGAATTGGACGTCTAATCGAGCGCTCGCGATGGCGCGATCGGTCTCGTCCCACATCAAGCGCCCCCAGCCTTGATTTAGGATTAAAACCCAAAGTGCACCGGTGAGTGCTCCGAGAAAGGCGGCAATGCGAGGCCCCGCTTTTTCATACAACGGAACCGCTAGAGGTGCCAAGAAAGCCCCTACCGCTCCTTGAAAGAACGCATCTTGGACTGATGCCACTCGGGTAGCAGCTGCCCCGACGACGAGGAGTGCCCATGCCAACCAGTAGATGCGCGCCCGATGATACATTATTCACCAACAACGGTACCGGGTGCGATAATCGCATTCTTTTTGACGACGAGAATGCCGTCGCGAACATACCAAGCCTCTGTTTCCGTCTTTTCTGCCAAACCTGCTGGCGAGAGGCGACAGTTTGCGCCGATGCGTGCGTTTTTATCAATAATCGCTTGGCGAATGTGGCAGCCAGGGCCGACACCAATATCTGGACGGTTTTTTTCGCGATTCCGGATGAAGTCATCTGGACGCTCATAGATATCAGCACCCATCATAACGGTGTTTTCGAGTCTCGAGCCTGCGTGGATGACTGAGCGAATACCGATAACACAGCGTTCAAGGTCCGCATCATCAACAATACATCCATCGGCGAGAATTACGCGGTGAGCCCGAGCGCCGTTAATCTTTGCAGGCGGCAGGTACCGAGCGTGAGTATAGACAGGATTAGCACCATCGAAGAAATCGAAGGGGGGCACTGGGTCTGTGAGGGTGAGGTTGCACTCCCAGAAAGAGCCGACGGTACCAATGTCTTCCCAGTAACCGTCGTAGATAAAGGCCGTGACGCGGTGCGAGTTGACCATGCCTGGAATGACTTCTTTGCCGAAGTCCGTTTGCAAGGGATCTGAGAGGGCTTCGCGTAGGCGCTTACCCGAGACAAGGTAGATACCCATTGAGGCTAGGCAGTAGGAACGGTCAGATGTATCTGCTAAGCGTGAGCGGGCTTCCCCTTGAAGCGCTAATCCGCGGACGAGTGCAGGGTCTTTTGGTTTCTCCACGAACTCAGAGATCCGTAAGTCCGTATCGACGCGCATGACGCCGAGTGCGGAGACTTGGTCAGAGGGCATCGGCTTAGCGGCGATGGTGATATCGGACCCCGTACGGAGGTGCTGCTCAAGCATTGGCCGGAAATCCATGCGGTAGAGCTGGTCGCCTGAAAGGATGAGAACCAGATCGTGGTCTTTGAGGCCGTAGTGATGCATGTTCTGACGAACGGCATCGGCGGTACCTTGGTACCAAGTTTCTTTGTCACCTGTTTGTTCAGCGGCAAGGATATCGACGAAGCCACGGCCGAAGGGATCGAACTTATAGGTCTGTTGGATGTGCTTATGGAGTGAGGCGGTGTTGAACTGCGAGAGCACGTAGATTTGATTGAAGCCTGCGTTGAGGCAGTTGCTGATGGGGATGTCCACCAGGCGATAGTTGCCAGCGAGTGGTACCGCCGGTTTGCAGCGGTCTTTCGTCAGCGGGTAGAGGCGTGTGCCGCGGCCGCCGCCCATAATAATGGAGATGACCCGAGGGGTGGGTGTGCTCATGGGGATAAAGTAGGGAAGGAGAGGGGCGGAGAGCGAGCCTTGGGTTTCCGATTGGCAAGATGGCCTCATGGGCTTCCTTTAGTTGGGTGTCTTTCGCCTTTCACGTTCTCGGTACGAGTAGCTCAGGCAATTGCTCGGTTCTGCGGGCGGGCGGAAAGACTGTCTTAATAGACGTCGGCTTCGCCTGGCCCCGTTTGTCGGCAGCGCTGGCCAAAGTGGGCGTCGAGCCGAGGTCCATTGATGCCGTCTTTATTACCCACGAACATAGTGACCACTGTTCGGGGCTGCCGGCGTTACTTGGACGTAACCCCGGGCTCAAAGTCTATGCCAATGCCGAGACAGCCCTACGCATCGGCTATACCCAGAAGGTCAGCCCAGTTTGGAAGAAATTCCAGACCGGTGGGGCCTTTGATTATAATGGAATCACGGTTACTCCATTCTCGATACCCCATGATGCGGCCGATCCGGTTGGCTTCGCCTTTGATTGCCCAGGTGTTGGAGGTGCCAGCACACGCCGGGTGACGTGGATGACTGACCTTGGGCATGTTACCCCTGTGGCCAAGGCGCAGGCGGAGGCTGCCGACATCCTGGTGCTCGAGTCTAACTACGATGACGAGATGTTGGATCTCTCCAAAAGGCCCGCTCCCCTTAAACAACGCATCCGTGGCCGGCATGGACACCTCTCTAACCTCGCAGCCCTCGATCTGCTACGGTCAATCAAGGCTGAGAGACTCAGTCATATCTGCTTAGGGCACTTAAGTAAGGAGTGTAACCGGGCCACGATCGTCGAGCAGCTCATGGTAGAGGTCCGGGCCGACCGGCCGGACGTCCGCGTGACTGTCTTCGACCCCCTCGAAGAGTCGCCGGCCGAACTTTCCTGATTTTTGGATTTCGGGATTTTCCGAAATCCTGGAAACTGCCGACCGTGAGCCAGACTTATCGACTGCATGTCGGCAGTCTAATTTTCTAATAGAGATAAACTGCTTAGTTTGGCCTTCGAAAGCCTAAGGCAATCTGTCATGTTAGCAGGGCTATGTTCCGAAAGAACCTCACCCTATTGTTGCTCACCTATTCTGCTGCCTTGTGCAGCGGAGAAGGTGTTGCGTCCCCCGTCGATATTCACCCAGAACCTGCAACCACGGAACAAACCGTGGCGGCAGAACCTAAACCCGCAGAAGTTGTCTCTCCTGCAGAATCAACGCCACCGATCGAAAATCCGAAAAAAGCGTATATGTTCAGCCATGCGGAAGTTCGTACGCTGTTTGAAGAGAGCGGACTCGAGTTTGAAAGTCTCGAAGTTGGAGAAAAAGATGAAGACACTTACACCTGTAAGGCTTCCATTAAATTTGCACGTACGCCGGGCACACGAAAGGCGACATTTTTTGCCATTCTTCAATTTCATGAATACATCGGTCCGCGTATCACTCTGTTCCTCGACCTTCACCGAGGTAATCTCGAGCAAAGCGACGAAGATTTTCAGCAGAAAACAACCGAAGAGTATATCAATTTTTTAAATGTCCTAGCACTCTGGGCTAAAAAAATTGAATCAGATCCAGGGAGTTTCCCTAAAGATTCCGTGGTCTTTACAGCAACGAACATTCTTCCAAAAAATAAGGATGCGGCGCGCGAAGTCCTGTTTTCGTTTTTCTGTATGGTAGCTTCGGATATCGATAAGCTATTGTCACAGCGCGATGGTGCTCTGCCTGTTTTTATTTCAGAAAATGAAGTGAGTGAGAATTTGCTTCTGAGTTTTGAGAATCGATTTGCCTACGAATTACAAAAGCGCGCACACGAGGGATTTAAGAAAGACGACTATGTTGCGGGTCGACCGATTGCGGATGACCCTTTGGCATACCCAATGCAAATGATCGCTTTTTGGGATATCCAGAATGCTGCCGAAGCTTCGATAAACGATGAAGCGGCTGATTTACTGAAAAAAGACCCTCTCAGCTCTCTGCCCTCAAGGCGCGCTCTCGATACGTATATACGTTGTCAGACCAGAAAGCCGAGCGACCAGGAGCTCGCTGAGCTAGAAAGTTTGGCTTTGGACCCTGTCACGAAAGAGATCCGTGATCCCGCAGCTAATTATATGTATACGCGCTTTAAGTTAGATAAAGAGGAGTCTTTGGATGACAGTGCGCCAGAGTATTACGTGAGATGGGCGAGCGGTGTGCGTGGAAGTGCCGTGCTTGGTTTTCCGCAAGCCCTACATCTTTACACGAACTTGCTCGAATCTCTTGATGACGAAGATTTTGAACCAGATTCTATCGACCGTACGGAGTCGAAAGAGTGGCAGGCACTTGCGCCAGTCTTTCTTGAGATTTTTCACGGAGAGCTCAGGGGAAATTTAAATCATCGTTATAAAGCGAATGATGTAACGCCCATCGTCCTGACCGGCCCGGATGATCCTGAGCAGTTCAAACTCGCTCAATCTGCTCTCGTGAAAATGAATGCAGCACGACAAGCTCGCGGCTGGGTTACGTTTGCACTCAAAAACCCCAAAGCGGAAAACTCTCCTGCAGAGACTGTTGAAGTGACAGGCGTATCTACAGACACTGCGGATACGACGAACGAGTCTTCGGAAGTCGCCGTAAAGTAAGGTTAATTTCCAATAAAAAAGGCTGGGGCTTGATAGCCCCAGCCTTTTTGTTGCATGGGTATTCCGCTTACTGTCCGCGACCCATCTTATCAGTCACGGCAGGGCTACCGTCTTCCTTGCGATAGTTAACTTTAGCGGCGTCCAGGAGCTTCAAGTGATTGTCAAGGCGTCCCTTGAAGTTTTTCCATTCACGGCCTTCTTGGGGCGACCAGACTACTTCAGCCAAAGCACAGGCGCGAGGGAAGGCCATGTACTCAACCTTGTTCCAGTTGAAGTTATATTCCGACCAGAGCTGAGCTTGGCATCCGATGACGTGCTTAGCCTGTTCAGGGGTGAAATCGCCGGGTACAGGGTTGAGGGAGTAAACCTTTTCGATCGGGAGGTTGCCGCCGATGACCTCGAACTGTGTGCCCTTGGGTGTGCCGCCTTGTCCGTAGTCGAAGTAGGTATGCGAAGTAGGGGCCATGACGATGTCGTTGCCGTTATTGACGGCGTGGTGAGCCCATTTCCAATCACGCCAGACCATCATAGTGGCAGTTTTGGAAAGTCCGCCTTCTTGAATTTCGTCCCAGCCGATGAGCTTTTTACCACGGGCTGCGAGGAGCTTCTCAACGCGCTTGATAAAGTAGGACTGGAGTTCATGGGAGTTTTTAAGTCCTTCGCGCTTGATAATGTCTTTGGCGAATGCGGAGTTATCCCATTGATTCTTGGGAGCCTCGTCGCCGCCGATGTGGAAGTATGCGCCCGGGAAGATAGGGCAAAGTTCAGCGAAGACGTCGTCAATAAAGCGGAAGGTTTCTTCCTTGGGGGCAAAGATATACGGCAGCACACCCCAGCGGCTGTTTACCTTCGGGGCGTAGCCTTTGACGTCGGTGTTTCCGAGTTCAGGGTAAGACGCAATCGCTCCAGCGGCATGACCTGGCATCTCAATTTCTGGTACCACGGTGATATGCAGTTTTGTTGCATAGGCCACGACCTCGCGAAGGTCGTCTTGAGTGTAGAAGCCGCCATAGCGCTTGCCGTCACCCTTGTTGCGGTCGCCCATTAATGGGGACTCATCGCGCCAAGAGCCAATCTGGGTTAATTTTGGGTATTTCTTGATTTCTACGCGCCAACCTTGGTCCTCGGTGAGGTGCCAATGGAATGTGTTGAACTTGTGCATCGCCATCAAATCCAAGAAGCGCTTCACGTGTTCTTTGCCAAAGAAATGTCGACCTTCGTCGAGCATCATGCCGCGCCATGCGAAGCGTGGCTTGTCGCGGATGATGCCAGGGGGTAAGTAGGTTTTTCCGTCGTTACCTTTGTAGGTGGCTTGCAAGAGGGTTTGGTAAGCGTAGAAAGCGCCCGCTGCGGTGCGTGCCGAAATGATTACTGGCTGGGCGGGCTCAGCGCTAATGGTGTAACCCTCATCGCCCACTTCAAAGGTGTTGATTGGGGCTGTGACTTGGACGAGTTGAATGGTTGTGCCATTGCTGGGGCCTTTAAAGGCCGAGCGAATGAGTTCGGCTTCGGCAGCGAAGGCGGCGGGAGCTTCAACCTTTGCTCCGGTCAGGATCGTCGCAGATGC
>CANHHS010000076.1 GCA_947460445.1 Opitutia bacterium
GACCTTCGGGCAATTGAGCAAGCGGAAGAGCGCGCCCGCGTAGCCGTTGAAGCAGCTCGCGGTCAAAAAGAAATAGACCCTGCGGAAATTGCGAAGATGGAACAGATTCTGCGCTTTGCCGCTGTGCAGCGTTTAGTGAAGGGTCGTACATCGCCAGGACTCACTGACTAACGCCTCCTCGCCTTCCACTGTCCTGAGGATACATTGGAAGTCATCACATGAGCGTAGAAATCTCTCCTGCAGAACTTGCGGATAAAGCCGTTAAGCTTGCGGCTGAATTACTTTCCGAAGCAAAGAAGCATTTGCAGCCAAAAGACGCCGCGGCGATGGCCAGGGTTGCGCGAATGATGGAAGACCCATCTGGCAAAGCCCTTACGTTCGCCCTTTGCGACCGCGTCTTTCGTCCACGCAGCCAGAGAGGTGCGGCCAGGCAGTTCACGGGGATTGTTCGCGATTTAGGCGTGCCGCGCTACTTGGACGTCGTCGACCGGACACTCTTCGGCGCAGGCGCGCTTGCCGCACATGTATTACCTTGGGTTGTGATGCCACAAGTTGAGCGGCGCTTACGCGATGAGACTGCAGCCGTCATTCTCCCTGGAGAACCGGGCGCTCTCCGAAAGCACATTGACCGTCGCGGCGCGCAGGGCGTCCGACTAAATTTAAATCGTTTAGGTGAAGCCATTCTTGGTGATGGTGAAGCTGCCCATCGTCTGGCTGCAAATCTCGCCTTATTGGCCGATCCGCGCGTCGACTATATTTCGGTAAAAGTTTCAGCGGTTTGCTCACAGGTTTCTTCCCTTGGGTACGAGCGTTCGCTGAAGGATATTCAAGAGCGCCTCCGCATTCTCTACCGTGCAGCCGCAGCGCATACCCCGCCCAAGTTTATTAACTTGGATATGGAAGAATACCGTGACCTCGAGTTAACCGCAGAGGCCTTTATGCGGACGCTTGAGGAGCCCGAATTCCTTAAGTTGCCTGCAGGAATTGTTCTTCAAGCGTACCTGCCCGACGCCCATTTAGTTCAGCAAGCGATTGATGCCTGGGCCGCAAAACGCATCGCCCAAGGCGGTGTCGCTATCAAGGTGCGTCTCGTGAAAGGCGCCAACCTCGCCATGGAGAAGGTTGAAGCCGAGTTACATGATTGGCCGCAGGCACCCTATGCAACAAAAGCCGAAGTCGATGCTAACTTTAAGCGGATGCTCTTGTGGGGCTGTGATCGCGAGCGCACCAAACGCGTACGCATGGGTGTTGGCTCCCATAATCTCTTTGATGTAGCTTTAACACTCTTGTTGCGCGAGGCGCGCGGCGTTTCTGACCGAGTTGAAATTGAAATGCTCGAGGGCATGGCCCCTCACCAAGCGGAGGCTGTACGTCGTCGAGCTGGCTCACTCCTTCTGTATGCGCCGGTTGTACCCCGTGAAGATTTTGGGTCAGCGGTGGCTTACCTTATTCGTCGACTCGACGAAAACACATCCGACGGCAATTTCCTCCGCGATCTTTTTGCTCTCGAACCGGGCACGCCTGCGTGGACACGACAGCGCGAGGCTTTCTTGGCTGCAGTGAGAGATGCTGAAAAAGTTTCCGTAGGGCCGCGCCGCACTCAAAACCGAAACGGTGCGCGCATCGGCTCCGTGGATACGGGCAATACATTCCATAACGCTGCCGACACAGACTGGACCTTGCCAGCGAATCGCCAGTGGGTCACCAAGCACCTTGCCGACATCTCTGCTAAGAAAATTGAAGTGTCGCTGCAGATTGCTGGGGCTGATGCCGACAATGGTTTGAGTGGGACGGGTCGCGATCCTTCGCGCCCTGGCGTTATCGCTTACCGTCATGCAGTGGCCACCGCCGCAGATGTTGAACGTGCCCTAGTTGCTGGAAAAGCAGCTGTTGGGAAGCTTTCAAATGAAGAACTGAGGACTGTGCTGTGTCGCGCGGCCGAAGTTTTAGAAAAGCGTCGTGGGGAAATCATCGCCGCGATGGTTTTGGATGGCGGTAAGACGGCTGGCGAAGCCGATGCTGAGCTTTCCGAAGCGGTCGACTTTGCTGCCTACTACGCCCGCATCTTTGATGACAAAGCTGCATGGCGCGGTGCGCTTCATAAACCCCTAGGTGTGGTTACGGTGACGCCACCTTGGAATTTCCCATTCGCGATTCCCTTGGGTGGCGTTGCGGCTGCTTTGCGCGGCGGTAATGCGGTTATCTTAAAACCCGCACCTGAAGCTGTCCTTTGCGGAAGACTTGTCTGCGAAATTTTCTGGGAAGCAGGCGTCCCGAAGGAACTCGTGCAATTTGTACCAGCTCCTGATAATCAGATTGGCCAGCAACTCATTGCGGACGCGCGGGTGGCTGCTGTGGTTTTAACCGGCGCATCTGCAACCGCTGAACTTTTCTTATCATGGCGCCCCGACCTGCACTTACTTGCGGAGACGAGCGGCAAGAACGCACTGATTGTTACCCCTGCCGCCGACACCGACTCAGCCATTAAGGATATTGTGAAGTCTGCCTTTGGTCATGCCGGGCAGAAGTGCTCAGCCTGTTCGTTGCTGGTTCTCACAGGCGATCTCGGCAAAGACGCGGCCTTCCTTCGACAATTACGTGATGCCGCTGCCTCATTACGCGTTGGCTCTGCATGGGATCTGTCGACAACCGTGCCGCCGCTCATTCGCGAAGCGGACGCCACTCTTTTGCGCGGCCTAACTCAATTAGAGCCCGGAGAGAGTTGGTTGCTTGAGCCGACGCAGGATAAACAAAACCCTAACCTTTGGACGCCGGGCATTCGCCTTGGAGTTAAACCAGGATCATGGTTCTTTGGCGCAGAGTGTTTCGGCCCCGTGCTTGGGGTTGTCAGCGCGCGTGACCTTGATGAAGCGCTCGCCATTATCAATCAATCCAACTTTGGACTGACGGGCGGCATTCACACGCTTGATCCGCGGGAGATTGTCCAATGGACATCACAGGTGCAGGTTGGAAATGCTTATATCAATCGTCCCATCACGGGAGCCATTGTGCAACGCCAGCCCTTCGGCGGTTGGAAGCGATCGGCTTATGGCCCTGGCTCCAAAGCAGGCGGACCGCTTTATGTCGCTTCGTTGTGTCGAATGGAGAACGACCCATCGGCAGATTTAACATCGCATCTCTCAACGGCGGAGCTCGCTGCACATGAGAGTGTACACGGTAAGGACCCAGAAGCGGCACACTTTGCTTTATCGCTCGCTGAGTTTGAAAAACCTGTGGACCCAGCGGCATTAAAAGCGGAGGCGAATGTGTACCGCCGAATTCCCTTAAATAAGGCCATCCCTGATGCGACTCCTTACCTTCGTCTTTCTGCTGGAGCAAATTCAGAGGAGTGCTACCGAGCCCTGAAAGTTGTTTTAGCCATGCGCCATGTCTGGGTGGTGAGTGTTGATCCTAGTCATGACCCTTATTTGATTGAGCGCGTTGCTAAGGTTGCGGGCTTCTGTGAAGTGCAGCCCGAGGATGAGTTTGCTGAGATGATTCAGCCCCATGCACGGGTGAGGGTCGTTGGTCGGGTTGGCCCTGTCTTGCGTGAGGCTTGCCGCGTGCACGGTATCCCGCTCTTTAATGGCCCAGTTACCAACTGCCCGCGCCTCGAGTTCCACCCTTATTACCTCGAGCAAGCGCTGAGCGTAACCCGCCACCGCCATGGAAATCCGTTACCCGACCCCCGCGACCCTGTTGTCAGGGCAGGCTGGGACCGCGCTGGACTTCTCGGCGAAGGCGCCTAACCCTTAATTCACGTCCATGAAGGCACTCGTTAAAAAAGAAGGCCGCGAAGGTCTTTGGCTGATGGATATCGCTGAGCCGACCATTGGCCCCAGCGACGTCCTCATTCGCATTCGGCGCACGTCCATTTGTGGAACCGACGTCCATATCTGGAAGTGGGATGAGTGGGCGGCAAAGACCATCCCCGTCGGGATGCAAGTCGGCCACGAGTACCTCGGCGTGATCGAAAAAGTCGGCTCGGACGTAAAACATTTAAAGATTGGTCAACGCGTTTCCGGCGAAGGTCACATTGTTTGCGGAACATGTCGCAATTGCCGCGCGGGCCGTCGCCATCTTTGCCCAAACACCAAAGGCGTCGGCGTGAACCGCCCGGGCGCATTCGCCGAGCTCCTCAGTCTGCCTGCCGAAAATATCGTGCCAATTCCGGACGACATTTCGGATGACGTTGCAGCAGTTTTCGATCCACTTGGAAACGCTGTCCACACTGCACTCTCATTTGATCTCGTGGGGGAAGACGTACTCATCACGGGTGCTGGCCCGATTGGCATTATGGCCATCGCCATCGCCAAGGCCGCCGGAGCCCGCAAGATTGTCATCACCGACGTTAATCCCTGGCGTCTCGAGCTCGCTCGCAAGCTCAGCCCCACCGCCGCAGTCGACGTCTCCAAGCAGAACCTTACGCAAGTACAGAAGGACCTCGGTATGACCGAGGGCTTTGATATCGCCATGGAGATGTCCGGCAATGCGCGCGCGCTCGACACGATCCTCGACAATATGGCCTGCGGCGGACGCGTCGCACTCCTCGGTATCATTCCTGGCACCGCTGCGATTGATTGGAATAAAGTTATCTTTAAAGGTCTCCACCTCAAAGGCATCTACGGCCGCGAGATGTATGAGACATGGTACAAGATGATTGCGCTCGTACAGTCGGGCATGGATATCACGCCTGTGATTACTCACCGCCTTCCTTATGGCGGTTTCGAAGATGGCTTTAAGGCTATGCTATCTGGACAGTCCGGCAAAGTTGTCCTCGATTGGTCCAAGATTTAATCTGCGTTATGTACGACGACCTTAAGCCCCTGCTCGAAGCTAAACTCGCAGATATCCGCTCTGCAGGTCTCTTTAAGCAAGAGCGACTGATTGCTGGCGCACAAGGCGCACGCGTGACGCTCAAAGACGGTCGCACCGTTATCAATCTCTGCGCCAATAACTATCTTGGTCTCGCCGACGACGCGCGCGTCAAAGCCGCTGCAACCAAGTCTCTTGAAAAGTGGGGTTACGGTATGGCATCCGTACGTTTCATTTGTGGCACACAGTCACTCCATCGCCAACTCGAGGAAGCCATTAGCGCCTTCCTCGGAACAGAGGACACCATCCTTTACTCATCATGCTGGGATGCCAACGGCGGCCTTTTCGAAACCGTGCTCGGCCCCGAAGATGCTATCATCTCCGATGCGCTTAACCACGCTTCGATCATCGATGGCGTTCGCCTCTGCAAAGCACAGCGCTTCCGCTACGCCACCAACGACCTCGCCGATCTCGAGGCCAAGCTTATCGAGGCAAAAGGCACACGCCTGCGCATGATTGCGACCGACGGTGTCTTCTCGATGGATGGGTTTATCGCACCCATGAAGCAAATTTGCGATCTTGCTGATAAACACCGCGCTATCGTCATGATGGACGACTCACACGCCGTCGGCTTCCTCGGCAAGCGTGGTCGCGGTACGCATGAGCACGCCGGCTGCATGGGCCGCGTTGATATTATCACGGGTACACTCGGTAAAGCTCTCGGAGGTGCGTCTGGCGGTTATACCTCGGGCAAAAAAGAACTCATCGAGGTCTTGCGTCAGCACTCACGTCCATATCTTTTCTCTAACTCCCTCCCGCCGCCTCTCGTGGCTGGAGCCCTTGAGGTTCTACGCATTCTCTCAGAGTCAACCGAGCTGCGTGACCGCTTGATGGATAATGCTACTTACTGGCGCAAAGGCCTGACCGAGCTCGGCTTCACACTGCAGCCTGGCGAGCATCCTATTGTGCCTGTGATGCTTGGCGACGCTGTGCTTGCACAGAAGTTCGCTGCGCGCCTGCTTGAGCTCGGTGTCTACGCCGTCGGCTTCTTCTACCCAGTAGTGCCCAAAGACAAGGCACGCATCCGTACACAAATGAATGCGGCTTTAACCCGTGAAGATTTGGATAAAGGTCTGGCCGCTTTCGCTCAAGTGAAACGTGAGTTGATGTCCTAAGTATGGATGCACGTTTGCAAAAATTAGAAGAGCAACTTGCGCACTTACAGCGACATATTGAGCAACAGGACCGCGTGATGCTTAATCTGAGTAAAGAACTTGAGCGACTGAAGGAACGTATTGTGAGACTTGAAGCGGGTCCTTCTGACGGCGCTGAGGCAGGCCCTGGTTCGCCCGCCGATGAACGCCCTCCGCATTGGTGAAGGCTTGCGGGAAGCAATCACGCTCCTACCATCTTTGCTTACACGTTAATGTCTTCCCCGCTCATCCAGCCAAAGATTGTTGATAAGCCGTGGGGGCGTGAAATTTGGTATGCCGACCAGAAGGCTTACGCAGGCAAGATCCTCGAGGTGAAGGCCGGCAAGCGCCTCAGCTTGCAGTACCACGAACGTAAAACAGAGACGCTTTACCTACTCAGTGGCCACGTGAAGCTTACCTTCCGGCCGCTCGCTGCTGGCGAGACACACGCGGTTGCTTTGGTCAGTCCCGAAAACATCTTTGAATGGAAGCCTGGTTTAGCTGTCCATATTCCAACACGCACGATTCACCGCTTCGAAGCCGTCGCTGATAGCGTCTTACTTGAAGTTTCAACCCCTGATCTGACGGATGTTGTGCGCTTACAAGACGACTATGCGCGCCCCGAGCGTGACGCCTAATGTATGCGCAAGGTTCTCGGATTTGATTTAGGCGGCACAAAATTCGCCTTCGGCGTGGTCCAAGAAGACGGCACCGTTCTCGGTTCAGGCCAGATTGAAACCTTTGCTGAGAAAGGGGCCGCACAAGCTGTTCAGCGTGTGATAGCTACGGCATGCGATACGCTCACACAGTTAAACCTTAAACCATCCGACTTAGTCGGCATCGGCATCGCTTCACCTGGACCACTCGATGTGGAAAAAGGATGCGTGACGGGTTCGCCGAATTTACCGGGCTGGGATAACTTTCCCATTGTTGGTGAAATTGCGAAGGCCTTTGGATTGCCCGTTCGGATTGATAACGACGCGAATGCCGCAGCCGTGGGCGAGCACCGCTTCGGTGCCGGCAAA
>CANHHS010000077.1 GCA_947460445.1 Opitutia bacterium
CGGGCGCTGACGTCGTTGGCGCATGTATACCCTAAGACATTAGACAAGGCGTCCTCCGACGTCGCATTGCGAAAATCGCGCCCGATAATCACCGCGAGCTCGGCTTCAAAATCTACTTTATCGCTTCGGAGATGACGTGGCAGGCGAACGGTTTCACCCGAAGCAATCACTGAAGCTGGACTCTTCATGAAAACCGTCGGCCAAGTTTGCTGGGCAGCACCGAACTCTTTGGCATGCGCTGCGTAATTTACACCAATCGCAAAAACCGCACTTGGTTGTACCGGGGTAAGGAAACGACTCGGCTTGATGGTCTTACCTGTTGTCAAAAAACGTACGCCGTCCCTTTCGAGCAATTCCCAGCTTCGATCAGGCCGTTGAAAGCAATAGAGTGGGTTAGAACCCTGAGACTCGACACAGCGGAACACACGCATCATTTAAGGGTCTGTATCTTATGCCTAATCGCAAGCAGAAGTCCGACCTATCCCGCCGAAACTTCATAAGCAAAGCTGCTGTACTCGGTGCAGGCTTAACTATTCTCCCGCGTCACGTCTTCGGCCGCGGTTATATTCCACCCAGTGAAACCGTTAACCATGTACTCATTGGTTGTGGTGGTATTTCGCATATGCATACGGGCGCATGCACCGGTCCACTCAATCGATGGATTGCGGTTTGTGATGTAGATGCCAATCGCATGAACGGGCGAGCGAATGAACTCAAAGCCGCCAATGGCGGACAACTCCCGCGCACTGCTAAAGATTATCGCGAAGTGATCGGACTCGCCGACGCTGACGTTGTTCACGTCTGCACGCCACCGCACTGGCATGGTCCCATCGGTGCCGCAGCCGCACGTGCCGGTAAAGCGGTTTGGGGTGAGAAGCCTTTAACGCGAACCATCGGCGAGGGGCTTGCGTTGGTGGACATCGTTCAGCGCGCCAAGATGCCTTTTCGTGTTAACACCTGGTTCCGTCTCAATAGCACAAATTATTACGGCATCGGTCCTGCCCGCGACATCCGTCGCATTGTCGCCAGCGGCGTACTCGGCTGGCCTTTAACCGTTCGCGTCGCCTCCGGTGCAGGCGGCATCGAATGGAAAGTACATACCTGGTCCGGGAAGACGAATTTAGATCCACAACCTGTACCGCCACACCTTGACTGGGATTTTTACTGCGGACCATCGCCACTCATCCCGTATCACCCTCACCGCTGCCATGGTTCTTTCCGTGGTTACTGGAATTTCGACCAAGGTGGCTTAGGCGACATGGGGCAGCACTTCCTCGATCCCGTACAGTACTTCCTCGGTAAAGATGGCGAATACCCAGTGAGTGCCGAGTCCGATGCACCACCCCAAGATGCCGTAGCGTGTGGTGCATGGAAGACCGTAACCCTTAGTTATCGCGACGGCTGTAAGGTGATTCTTGAATCCGAACTCTGCCCAGGTCACGGCAGCCGTCCATTTATCGAAGGCCCGAAGGGTCGTCTCTGGGCAGACATGCGCACGGATCCACCCGAGTTAGCAATAAAGGCACGCGAGTTTCCACTACCTGAACATCAAGAAGATGACTTTGTGGCTGCCGTGCGCGAGCGTCGTCCATTCGGTTACGGCGTATCTGAAGCACACCATAGTTGTACCATGGTTAACCTCGCTGCGCTTTCGGTAAGGCTTGGACGTAAGATTACGCTCTCTGCTGACGGCAAAGAAATTGTCGGCGACCCTCAGGCTCAACGACTCCATTCGCCGGAACTACGCACGCCATGGCTACTCTGAGTTCTCGTCAGGAATTTCTCTGGGTTGCGAGCATCTCGGCAGTCGTTTGCTTGCTGTCATTCTTTGGTTGTCGCGACGTGCCAACCTGGGCGATGGAAGCTGCCCCAGTTATCCTTGGTATTGCCCTTGCATGGTTCTTTCCGATCACGCCGACGCATCTATTAAGTCGATTACTATTTATTCACGCGCTCATCTTGCTGGCCGGTGCGCATTGGACGTATGCCGAAGTACCGATTGGTTTTTCAGTCCAAAATACTTTTGGTTTTACACGTAACCATTTTGATCGCGTCGGCCATTTCTTCCAAGGGCTCGTGCCGGCATTGATTGCCCGGGAGATTTTACTTCGCCGTGCATGGGTTGCCTCTGCGCAGGTCGCTTCTGTAATGGGTTTTGCGTGTGCTCTTGCCTTCAGTGCGTTCTACGAACTGATTGAATGGTGGGCGGCTCTTTTGCTCGGTGCAGGTGCCGATGCTTTCTTAGGCACTCAAGGTGACCCCTGGGATACTCAATCTGACATGGCCTGTGCTGCTGCTGGTGCGCTTCTTGCCATGACACTCCTTGCGCGTGCCCACGACCGTTCGCTTTCTAAACTTTAATTGTATGCGCCTTCTCATCGCTATCTTCACATGCCTATTCATTGCACATCCAAGTGTGCATGCAGCGGATGTTGCACGTTATGAACCTGTCTTGAAACAAGCGGATGCGGCTTTTGTCGGCGCAAAATCGCCCGCTCGCCTTGCAGCGATGACGGCAGTGCATCAGGCGACCCTCGATCTTTGTAATCCTACACGTGCGGATGACGGCACGCAGGCATGGTGGTTTGTGCAACTGCGTCAGCGCCTTAAAAAAGATGCCGATCCAGAGGTAACCTATTTTCTCGAAACCGAGCTCCGCTTTGCCCCTGAGCCCAAGAAGCCAGCGGTGATGCAGTTGCCCGCAGCGGTCACTCAAGTCCCTTATCAAGCCGGCCAAGGCACCATGGCTTCACTTGCAGATACCGCACGCTCGCTCGATTTAGGCGAACGCCCCCGCCTGACCGTCGATCAACTTCGATCGATGGCTAGCGACGCTAAACTCAAAGCCGAAGAATCAGATCGCGCACTTGTTTTGCTGCGTCGTATGAATCCTTCGGCCGCCGTACCGCTTCTTTGGGAGCGTCTCCAGTCGGCCAAGAAGCGCTCCGAAGTTATGTCGTGGGAAGAACAGCTCATGCGCGTGCCCGTAGAGAGTGTGGGTAAGGTGGCCTACGACGAAAAATGGACCGCACCTGTGCGAGCGGCTTGGTTACGCATCGCTGCCTCCCGTTCCCAATTACCCGTCAACGTGCCCGATCGTGCGGGATGGCTCGAGTTATTGAAAGGCCCTGCCAACGAAAACACCGAGGCTGCTTGGGATGCGGTGCCTCGGGTCTTTAAGGCAAGTGACCGTGCCGACCTTGAGGCCATTGCCAAGACCCTCCCAGAGCGTCTGGTGCCGCGTGCCAAGCTAGCCATAGGCCTGGTGCGTTGACCGACGCTTGCCCTCGGTCGCTCCGTTAGATTGGATACGTCATGCCCAAAGTATCTGCGACACCGAACCTGATCCTGACAGGTTTCATGGGTACGGGTAAGTCGACCCTTGGGCGCGTATTGGCTTACCGCTGGAATCGACTCTTTGTCGACACCGACGAATTAATCGAAAAATCGACAGGTAAGACGATTGCGGAAATTTTTGCGGAAAAGGGTGAAGCAGAGTTTCGTCGATTAGAACGCGAAGTCGTCGAATCTAAACTTCCTGAAAATGGAGCGATTATTTCCTGTGGTGGCGGATTGCCAATTCCCGATGGCATGACGGACCTTTTAAAAAGTAAAGGCGTCGTCGTAACGCTCTTTGCTTCTGCCGAATCCATCCTGCGTCGCACCCGTAACCGTACGCACCGTCCATTGCTGCAAGGCGAAGACCCCGAGGCGGTTATCCGCAAACTCATGGCTGAGCGCGAGCCAGCCTATCTACGTTGTGGTACGTCCGTCTTTAGCGATGGACGTACTGTCCAGCAAATGGTCGAAGCCGTGGAACGTATTTACGCTCGCGAGTCCAAGCGTTGGGTTAAGTCAAAGGGCTAAGCGGCGAAGCCCAAGGCAGTCCTTTCGGCTTAACATCCCGTAAGGCCATCAAGGCGCTTAAGAAATCACTACGCGTAACCGCCACCGCTCCCAACGAAGCGAGGTGCTCTGTGGGTACTTGGCAATCAATCAGGCCGAAATCACAGCTACGTAAACGCTGCATCAGGCGCACAAACCCAACTTTCGAGGCATCGGGTTCATGGTGAAACATCGATTCACCACAAAAAACTCTTCCGATAGAAACCCCATAAAGACCACCGACAAGTTTGCCGCCACGGCGTACTTCCACGCTATGCGCATGTCCTTGGCGATGTAACTCTACATAGGATTGAATCATTGCCTCGGTAATCCAGGTGCCGTCTTGCCCCGGTCTGGGTACGGCTGCACAGGCACGCATCACGCCTTCGAAGTCTTGATTAATTGTCGTTTCCCAATGCGCCTTTCGTTCTGTCTTACGCAAACTTTGGCTCACCTTGAGTGATTCTGGAAGGAGCACAAACCGCGGATGCGGGCACCACCATTGAATGGGTTGACCCTCACTGTACCATGGGAAGACGCCTGCGCGGTAGGCACTTAAAAGGTTAGCAGGGTTTAGGATGCCTCCACGGGCGACCGGACTTCCCTTGGGAGCCTTGTTTAAATCAACCGTATCCCAGTCCAGCATTCCAAGATGCCACGCCTTGCGTGGCACCTTGGCAAGCGGTCACTTGGTAATGTTGTAAACCGAAGGGATCGAGACGCCGAGTTCGGTCGCAATCTCGCGGACGGAAAGACCTTTGTCGCGCATACCTGCTGCACGCTTGCGCATGGACTCGTCGATGACGGCACGACGGCGGGCAGGGCGGGTCATTAAGCGGAGGAGGCGACGGGCCAATTCCTGCTTGGAAAGGCGGTCAATCTCCTTGGTCAGCTTCTGGCTCTGGCGGCGGTGGGTTTCTTCCCAAGATTCCGAGGCGAGATCACGGGCACGCGCTAAAGCGGCTCGGACAAATGCGTCTTTGGAGACGTACTCAGATGGGTTCAGGTCTAATTTCATAATTTATCAATAAGATGTAAAACCTACTTATAGCAAATGGGTTTAATAATAAAGTTAAGCCAATCAATGATTATCTAGTAAGGATAGTTACTTAGCACTGTGTATAAACTTTTAACGGCTCCATTCGAGCATCCGCCGCAGAGGAATTTCGGCGGCCGCGCGGACTGATTCTTCGAGCTTAATTTCAGGCCCACCATTGACCAAGCAGTCTCTCAATTTCTGCAGGGTATTCATCTTCATGTAACGACATTCATTGCACGAACAACGATCCGTGGGTGCGGCCACAAAAGTTTTATCCGGAACTTCGCGTCGTAAGCGGTGAATCATCCCAGACTCGGTTGTGACAATTAACGTTTTTGAAGTTTGTTGTTTAGCCCAAGCGACCATCCGCTCGGTGCTGCAAACTTCGTCCGCTAATTCTCGCACCGCTTCGGTACACTCAGGGTGAGCGACCACGGGAGCACCAGGGTGGGCGGCTTTAGCTCGGAGAAGTGCTGATGGTGTGAATTGGACGTGTGCGTAACAGCTACCTGGCCAGAGTTGCATGCGACGGCCCGTGCGCGAGGCGACCCACTGACCAAGGTTTTGATCGGGCACAAAGAGGATTTCTTGGTCGGCTGGAATGCGTTCGACAATCTTACACGCGTTTCCGCTCGTGCAGATGACATCGGAGAGCGCCTTAACGGCAGCGGAACAATTGATGTAAGCAACAATCTTGCGCTTGGGATTTTCAGCTTTAGCCGCTGTGAGTTTTTCAGGCGTGCAGGAATCAGCCAGCGAGCACCCCGCCTCTAACACAGGTAGAAGCACGCGTTTGCTCGGGTTCACGATCTTGGCGGTCTCCGCCATAAAGTGCACCCCACAGAAGACGATGGTGGAGGCTTTAGCTTCAGCGGCCTTGTAGGCTAGGCCCAATGAGTCACCCACGTAATCGGCGACGCCTTGGATATCTTCGCACTGATAATTATGGGCGAGGATGATGGCGTCATTTTTCTTTTTTAACTCAAGCACCTCGCGTTGTAACTCCGAGAGCGGCAACGGCGAAGCCGGTAGTGGAGGGAAGACATCTGGAACAGGGAAGGTTGGCACGGCAGAAATTAGCTTTTGGATTGTTGGCACTTCGAACAAATCGCGGAAACTTGGAGACGCTGCGAAACAGGGCGCATGTCATGCTTGGCGGCTACAGCTTTTCCGTACCACTCCATGAAAGGGGCTTCGACTTCGACAATTGTTTCGCACTGCTCGCAGATGAGCTGGGCGCGGAATCCGCTGCCGCCATTTTCAGTTAAGTAATAGGTGTGATCGCGGCCGACATCGACTTCGCGGACGGCACCACAACCGACGAGCAAGGGTAGGGTGCGGTAAACCGTTGCACGGGAAACAGAGGTGTCGATGGCTTTGGCACGCTGGAGTAAATCATCAGCCGTGTAGTGCGATGTGGCAGCCAGTGCTGCTTCGTGAACGGCCATGCGTTGGCGGGTTCCGCGGAGACCCTGCTGGGCAATATAGGCACGAAAGGCATCCGACCGGTCGGTCTCTTGTTGGCGCTGGTTGGATTTACGCGGCATTGCCTATTGAGACACTAATGATACCGTAACGGGCGTCAACCCTCCCTTCGCATAGGGCTTCCTGCGTTGACTCTCCCTGCCCCCCTCCCTTCGCTTATGGGCTTACCTCGCTCGCGAGGCCCTTCACTATGTTCCACAATACGGACGACTTACGCATCCGCCACCGGCTCCCCCTGGTGCCCCCACAGGACGTGCTCAAAGAGCTTCCTGCCAGCGAGCGCGTCACCGAAGTCATTTCTACCTCTCGTAAAGACATTGCGAAAGTCATCCAAGCTCAAGACGACCGCCTCGTTGTCATCGTCGGCCCATGTTCAATCCATGACCCTGAAGCCGCTTACGAGTATGCTGATAAGTTAAAGGCTGAAGCCAAACGTCACGCAGCTGACTTGCTCGTTGTCATGCGCGTCTATTTTGAAAAGCCGCGCACAACGGTTGGTTGGAAAGGTCTGATTAACGATCCCGGTATCGACGGCTCCTTCGCCATCAACC
>CANHHS010000078.1 GCA_947460445.1 Opitutia bacterium
CGACGGCGAACGACCTTCTCGAAGCACTCTCCACTCTGCCGCAAGCTGGACAACGCGGTATGGTTGAGCGCTTTGATGCTTCAATTGGAGCGTCGACTGTCCTGCATCCTTTTGGCGGTATTCATCAATCGACACCGCAAGAGGCCATGGCAGCGAAGTTGCCAGTGCTCGGTGGGGAAACCGATACCTGTTCAATTATGTCCTACGGGTATAGTCCCGTGGTCGCACAATGGTCACCGGGGCATGGTGCTGTCTGTGCCGTTGCCGAATCTTTAGCTCGTCTCACTGCAGCGGGCGGAAATCCCGCGCGGGCACGGCTAACCTTGCAGGAGTACTTTGAGCGTTTGGGTAGCGATGCGAAACGCTGGGGTAAACCGCTGGCTGCCTTACTCGGCGCTTTCGAAGCCCAACTGGAAATGGGTACCGCTGCGATTGGTGGCAAGGATTCCATGTCAGGTTCTTTCAAGGACCTCGACGTCCCACCGACGCTCATCTCCTTTGCGATTGTTCCCGGTAAAGCGTCCCAAGTCATTTCCGCAGAACTGAAACAAGCAGGATCCGAATTGGTCCTGATCGAAATTCCTCGTACGACCGCGCTCTTGCCTGATCTGGTGATTCTGCGTGAGCGCTTAGCCTCGGTGCATAAACTTATGGCTGCCGGTAAAGTACGCGCAGCTTCAGCAGTACGTGCGGGCGGGGTAGGGCATGCCCTTGCGCGAATGACCTTTGGAAATCAGTTGGGCGTTTCTTTAACGGCTCTTCCTGCTAATGACTTCTTGGTCGCGTCGTACGGTTCACTCGTGCTTGAGGTTGCCTCGTTGCGTGACCTCGGCTCATTACCACATAAGTCGCTGGGCAAAGTGATCGCTGAGCCCGAGTTTCGCTGGCCCAACGTTTCGATCCCGATTTCGCAACTCCGCCAAGCTTACGAAGGTACGCTTGAGTCGGTCTTCCCAACCCGCGCCAGTGAGCCTGAAGGTCAACCCGCTACCTTTAACCACCCAACGCGCTCAACGAGCCGTCCGAAGGTTCGCGTCGCTCGTCCACGCGTCCTGATTCCAGTCTTCCCCGGTACGAATTGCGAATACGATACGGCACGTGCATTCCGACAAGCGGGTGCTGAGCCTGAAATCCTCGTTCTGCGCAATCTCGATGCCGCAAGTTTAGCTGAATCATTGGCCGCTTTAGCGGATGGCTTGAAGCGTTCGCAGATTTTAATGATTCCCGGCGGATTCAGTGCCGGTGATGAACCGGACGGATCCGGTAAGTTTATCGCCGCGGTATTCCGTTCGCCGATTGTGCGTGATGCCACGATGGATCTCTTAAAGTCGCGCGACGGTTTGGTGCTCGGTATCTGTAATGGTTTCCAAGCGCTGATTAAGCTCGGCCTGGTGCCTTATGGTGAAATCCGTGATTTAGAGCCAGGTTCACCAACGCTTTTCCATAACCGGATTGGACGTCACATTTCCCGTTACGCCACGACGCGCGTTTCTTCGGTGCTCTCACCGTGGCTTTCCAAACTTGAAGTGGGTCAGACCCACGCGATTCCGTTCTCGCATGGTGAAGGTCGTTTCACGGCTTCCGCAGCCGTCATTCAAGATCTCGTGAGCAAAGGGCAGGTTGCTTTCCAGTACGCTGATCACCAAGGCCAGCCCTCGCACGCCATTGAATTTAATCCCAATGGTTCAGTCGCCGCGATTGAGGGTATTAGTAGTCCATGTGGTCGTGTCTTAGGTAAGATGGGGCACAGCGAGCGCCGTGGAGCGAATATTGCGCGAAATATACCGGGTGAGAAAGTTCAGCCGATTTTTGAGGGTGGGGTCGCCTATTTTGCTTAAGTAAACGGCAACCAAAGGCCCCATTTGCTGTCCATCTCGGTGGACAGGCTTCGGTTTTGTCCTTAACACTTTCCTATGCGTCTCGCTGCCCTTCGCATCTTCATCTGTACCCTTAGCGCGCTGTCGTTGAGTGCAGAGGATAAAATTTACGAGAAAATGGACTATGGTCCTTTCTTGTCGGCCAGTTTCGAAAATGCTCGAGGCCAGACGACCCTCAACGGCAAGGGTAGTGTAGCGAATAAAGGTATCGCTGTTCGTCACGGCGCCCGCGAGGCCTGTTCGCTTTTTGATACTGAGACAGTGCGTATGGCGGGTGGATGGACGGGTGGCTGGATTCGTCTACAGGGCGTTGCGTTTGATGGTGATCACGGCCCGAACCCAGGCCCGCCCAAAGGTGCTAAAATTTTCTACGAAACCAATCCAGGCCCAGGCTGGAGTGTCGACGGCTCCTTTAAGGATAATCGTGTGCTGCCCAATGGCGGCAAAGGTAGTCAGTATGCCAAAGTTCCACTTGGTCCAATTCCCGCAACCGAAGCGAAATACCGCGGTCTCTTTATTCACGGTGATAAAGTAATCTTTAACTATACGGTTGGTACCGCTTCGGTTCTCGAGATGGGTGAGCGCGAGAAGGTTGATGGCGAAGATGTCATGACGCGCACATTTGAAGTCACCGCAGGTACGCTCGATGGCTACGTGAAGCTTGCGGACCTGCAAGGCGAAGGCGTTGTTGAAGCCGCGCACGGACAAGCAGTCGTTGGTAGCGGCAGCAAAGAGCTAATGAAAGATGCAACGACAGTGACCGTCTGGGGTGTGCCGTCATCCGGTTTAACCGCCAACGGTAAGACGCTCTCGTTGAAGCTCACCAAGGTTGCGAAGGGAACACGTTTCAAAGTTACTTATTCTAAAGCTGGTCGCATCTCGATGGACGTTGCGGATCTTTCTGCACTGACCAAGGGTGGTCCTGTGCGCTGGAAAGAAACGGTCGAAGTGGCCGGAATTTTGGGGAGCGTTGAACAAGAGAAGCAGTTGAAGAAACTCAAATCGGCAGAGACGCCTGACGCGGATCGCATTCGTGAAATCGAAGCAGCGCCTTACGTCGTCGACACGCTCCCTGTTCCTGAAAAGAACCCTTACAATTCTTGGATTCGCGTCGGCGGACTTGACCTTTTCTCTGACAACCGCGTCGCGTTCTCTACATGGAGTGGCGATGTCTGGATTGGTACGGGTGTAGATGCGAGTCTCTCGAAGATTACCTGGAAACGTTTTGCGACCGGTATCTTCCATGGCCTCGGACTCTGCATTGTGAACGATGTGGTCTATGTCTTAGGGCGTGACCAAATCACCGTCTTGCGTGACTTAAATGGCGATGGTGAAGCTGACCAATACGAGTGCTTTAACAACGACGTCCAAGTAACCCCGAACTTCCACGAGTTTACATTCGATCTCCAATGCGATGCCCATGGGAACTTCTACTTCCTAAAAGGTGGTCCAGTGAATCCAGGAGGACGTGGTTGGGGTCCCTTAAGCGACCACCATGGCGCGATCTTCAAGGTAAGTCCTGATGGATCCAAGTTTGAAGTCATTGGCACGGGTATTCGTGCCCCTAATGGCATGGGTGTTGGTCCCAATGGTGAAGTCAGCAATGGCGATAACCAGGGCACATGGGTCCCGGTCGACTACATTCATATTCTCGATAAAGCGGGCGACTTTATTGAAGTCCCTGATCTTTCGCACCGAGATCCTGCGCCCACACAGCCGGGCACGCATCTTTGTTGGATACCTTACGACATCGATAATTCCAATGGCGGGCAGACATGGGTAACCAGTGAGAAGTGGGGCTCGTTGCTCGGCCGCATGCTTTACCTCTCGTACGGAAAGTCCTCGCTCTTCTTAGTCCTTCAAGAGCGCGTGAATGGAGTGCCCCAAGGTGGCGTCGTTAAGTTCCCTCTGCGTTTTGCATCCGGTGTGATGCGCGGACGTTTCAGCAAGGTCGATGGTCAGTTATACGTCGGCGGCCTTAAAGGCTGGCAAACCAACGCCGTAAAAGACGGCACCATCCAGCGCGTACGCTTCACGGGCAAGTCGACAACCATGCCCGACTCACTGCACGTAACGGATGCAGGTATCACGATTGGCTTTAGCGGTCCGCTTGAGGCAACCAGTGGTGCGAATCTTGAAAACTATGCACTCGAGCAGAATAATTATATCTGGTCGGGCGATTATGGTTCACCTGAAATTAAACCAAGCGCGGGCACTTCACGTGCGGCGAAAGATCAGGGTACGGAGAAGATTGCGATTCGCTCGGTCAAACTTTCGGCTGACCGTCGCACAGTCTTCCTCGAAGTCCCTGGTCTCAAGCCAGTGATGCAATCACGCATTAAGATGAACGTGAAAGCCGAAGATGGTTCGCGTGTACCCGACGAAATCTGTCACACGATTAATGTCGTTCCGCCTGCCGACAAGCCTGGTACGGATTACCGTTCGTTGGCTCCACGAAATACCAAAACGTCTGGCTGGATGATCCCTGCCGTCGTGGGTGTTTCGCTGGCCAGTGTTTGGCTCTCTGTCCGCCGTCGTTTTGGTTGTTGCGGCTGCGGTCGTTGCTCTGAGAAATAAAGATCTGATGCGGCTGCTAGGTTTTATCGGTATGTGCTTTTCAGCGGCTTGCGCCGTTGCGGCACCTTCTGAGCCTGGTTTAGCCCTGCAACTCGAAGCGGGTGGTCAGTCGGATGTTCGTGTCGAACGCCTTGTGGCATTGCACGTGCCTGCAGGCGAAGTGGTTTCACCGTTTCTACCTGTTGGACCCTTTAAGGCTAAATGGACGGGCGTACTCGTTTCAGATTTACGTGCAGAGGTTCGCTTTAGTGCGGTGCTTACGGGAACGGCTAAGTGCACCATCAATGGACAAACTGTCTTTGAGGGTACCAAAGGTTCTGCGATTACTTTAAATAAAGGTGAGAATCCGATTGTGGTAGAGTATACGCCACCGACTACGGGTGATGCCACGTTCCGTCTGCAATGGTCTGCACGTGCATTTCCGGTAGAGCCCGTTCCGCCGACGGTTTTACGACATAACCCTGAGCTCACGGCTGCAGGTATGGAGAAGCGCGAAGGTCGTCGGCTCTTTGCGCAACTACGGTGCGCCCAATGTCACATCGATGCCGCTCGTGTGCCCATGGCAGGGCAGGGCATGCCTGAGCTCGCTCAAGACGCCCCCATCCTCGCGAATCTTGGTGAGCGTTATACGCAGGCCTTTTTATTGGCGTGGATTCAAGACCCGCATGCCTACCGTCCGGGCAGTTTGATGCCCAAAGTTTTTTCAGGCGATTTAGCCAAGCCGGATTCACGGGCTGTAGATTTAGCAGCTTACCTTGCGTCACAGGGCACGCCTGTCGGCGGCAAAGTTGACACGACGCAATCAACGGCGGGCGGTGCACTCTTTGCAAATCTCGGTTGTATTGCCTGTCACACGACGCCGGGCACGGCGGTGGCAGATGCTGGAAATCGCGTACCGCTTGCGCACGTTGCTGCGAAGTGGCAGCCCGCAGCATTGATAGAGTACTTGCAGGATCCGGCGAAACTTTACCGGGCGACGCGTATGCCAAACTTCCAGTTAAGTGCTGAAGAGGCCGCGCAGCTCTCGGCATATTTGTTAACGGAAGCGAAACTCGTTTTGCCGGCGGCGCCCAAAGGTGACGTCGAAAAAGGTGCAGCACAGCTCGTTGCTGCCGGCTGTTTGAATTGTCATGCAGGCGCTGCGATTCCGGGACGTCCTTCGTTGGCAGATACTCTGAAGACAGGATGGACAAAGGGTTGCGTCGCAGATGCGGGTGTTGCGCACGGACAAGCCCCTGATTTCGCTTTGTCCGCTTCGCAAGTTTCTGCACTCCGCGCATTTGCGCAGACTGATTTCGCGTCACTCAAAGTGGATGTGCCTGCGGAATTTGCGGCACGACAAATCACGCAGTTACGTTGCGCGGCATGTCACGAGCACGATGGACAACCCAGTGTGTGGTCAACTTTGGATGCTGACTGTAAGACACTGCGGGCAGCGGCACCTAAGAAAGAGGTCAAAGAGGGCGACCCTCACCCAGATGGTGCTTTGCCATCGCTGACTTGGCTTGGCGAAAAACTTCGTCCCGAGTGGTCTGCAAACTTCATTGCCGGTCAATCCAAGCCAAAGCCACGTTACTGGTTAATCGCCCGTATGCCTGCCTTTGCCTTTTACGCTTCCGGACTTTCCACTGGGTTAAGTCACCAACACGGCTTCAGTTGTACCTTGGCTAAAGAAGATCCGGTGGACGACGAACTTGCCAAGATTGGTACGAAGTTACTCGGTGCGACGGGCGGATTTAATTGCATTCAATGTCACCCGCTTGGTACGCGCCCAGCGACGGCGCCTTTCGAAGCGCCTTCGACGAATCTCGCAACTGCGACCGAACGCCTTCGTCCAAGTTTCTATAAGCGCTGGATGATTGCCCCAACCCGCGTGACGCCTGATACCAAGATGCCGAAGTTTGTCGACGAAGACGGGCAGACCCAAATTACCGAGACACTCGATGGACAGGCAGCCGATCAGTTTGAGGCGATTTGGCAGCACCTGCGGACGATTCAGACGGCCAAGTGAGACTAAAGACTAAGGACTAAAGACTAAAGAGATGTGCCAAGTGAGACTAAAGACTAAGGACTAAAGACTAAAGAGATCTGCCAAGTGAGACTAAGGACTAAAGTGAGACTAAGGACTAAGGACTAAAGAAAACGGCCAGGTGAGACTTTAGTCCTTTAGCCTTAGTCTTTAAGCTCCCTGCAATTAGCACCCCCTTTAGCCCTTTAGCCTTAGTCTTTGGGCTCTTAATTGCCCTTGCATCGGGAGGGGGGAACCCTCATTTAAAAGGCTTACCTTCGTGAGCGAGCGGGGCGGCGCCCCTCTCGCACGGGCCAGCGGAAATTTCCGCTACCACACGGTGAGATCGGCGCGTAGCTGGTCCACGGGAAACACCCCAGGGCGGCTCCAACCCAAACAAACACACCACATACCATGTCGATCGATAAGACAGACCTCATCAAACAGTTCCAAA
>CANHHS010000079.1 GCA_947460445.1 Opitutia bacterium
ATCGTCTTCTGCGCACACGTCCTCTGGATGCTCGCGCCCCGTGCTGAAAAACGCCAAGGCCCAACCCTGTTTGCTCGATGAAAAATCTGCACCTCATCTACGCTGGCGTATTCTTCACCATCGCTTTCTCTTGGGGCGGTCTGGTGCTGAGCAGTCAGATTCAACAAGCAGGGCTTGTGCCTGCGGCCTCTGAAGAAGGCGGGCAGCTGTACCCTCGTAAAGCCTCTGGCTATGCCACCCAGGGCAAGGATGTCTATATATCCCAAGGCTGTAATTACTGTCATTCACAACAAGTTCGTCCTGCGGGTATGGGTGGAGATATTGCACGTGGCTGGGGTCAGCGCTCAACCGTCTCTCGCGACTATATCCTGCAGGATCGTGTCTTGCTTGGCACGATGCGCACGGGGCCTGACCTTGCGGACATTGGCGGCCGTCAATCATCCGATGACTGGCATTACCTCCATCTCTTTGATCCACAAATCACTTCGCCGGGTTCGAATATGCCTTCATTCCGCCAGCTCTTCGAGTTGCGTCGTTTAGGTGCAACGCCCTCCAAGGATGCCATTCGCGTCCCTCCTACACACGCTGCTGTCGCTCCAGCAGGCTACGAGTGGGTTCCAAGCGAGCGTGGCCGCAACCTTGTTGCTTACCTGCGTTCGCTGAAGTTGGACTATAATTCACCTGAAGCTAAGCTAAAGGAATGATGCCATGAACGACCGTCACCACGATTCACGTAATCAGCCCCGCAACCCTGCGTCGGGACGTCCTTTTACCGAGGACTTTTCTGACGGAAAGTTGACCGAGGTTCACAGCCAGCTCGCCCGTGAGAAAGAAGAACCACAAGAGGGCTTCGCTAGCATCCCTGTTTTTATCGTCTTTGTCTTCTGCGCTTTTGGCTTCTGGGCGGGTGTTTACCTTACTCGAAATTCAGGAGATTTTTCTGCCTCCACCTTTGATTTGGATGCCGTAAAGGTCGTCGCTGATACTGGCCCTAAGGCTTTTGAGCCCGATGCTGCGAAGGGCGAAAAGCTTTTCGCGATCCAGTGTGCATCTTGCCACCAGGTGACAGGTTTGGGTCAGCCAGGCGTGTACCCGCCTCTTGCAGGCTCGGAGTGGGTGGCTGGAGACGAAAGCCGTATGATCAAAATCATTCTCGCGGGTATGGTTGGTGAAGTCCAAGTCAAGGGTGTGACCTACAACAACAACATGCCCAATATTGGGGCCGGCTTAAAAGACGCACAAGTTGCCAATATCGCAACCTATGTGCGCCAGGCCTGGGGTAATACGGCTTCGCCCGTTACGGATACGAAGGTGGCGGAAATTCGCAAAGCAATCGGCGCCCGTGGGCAGTATAGTGCGAAAGAAGTTCTTTCCGAACACCCGATCGGAAAGTGATGATTAGTCAGTTTACGTAACCACAAAAAAGCCCGCCGATTGGCGGGCTTTTTTGTGGTTAAACACGACCTTAAGCGTGCTTCTTGATAAGGTCTGAAATTTGCTTTTTGGCGTTAGGCGCTGCCCCGACCAGTCTTTCGACAATCTCTCCGTTTTTATAGAGAATGAGCGCAGGGATTGAACTGACCCCGAGCTTCTGAGCCAAGGGAAGGTTCTTGTCAGAGTCTAGGCTGACTTTGCAGATTTGGACGGTGTCGGGATTTTCATCCGCGATTTGGTCCAAAACGGGCGATAGTTGTCGGCAGGGGCCGCACCAGGTAGCCCAGAAATCGATTAACACGAGTTTCTCGGGTGATTTAATTGCAGCTTCGTAATTAGAAGCTTCGAGATCGATAACCTTGTCGGATGCCATGGAAATTAAACTTTGGTCTTGGTGAAGAGCTCTAAGGCTAAAAACACTGCACAACCTACGGAGCCGAGAGCGTTAAGGACGTCAATTGCAACGACTAGACCTGATTCAGGTGGGTCAAAGCTTGCACCCGTTGTCGGAGAAATGGATGAAGGGCGAACAGCCGGTGCAACCGCAGGCTTAGGAATGCTGCTGGCAGCTGGTGGCGGGGGTAAGGGGGCGCTGGCAGCGGGCGGCGGGATGGGTTTCCCTGTTTCCACTCTTGGCTGCAACTTGAGCTTAGGTGGTTGTGGGGCAGAAGACTCACTTGAAGCGTTGCCTGCAGGACTGCCTGGAGGTGGCGGGGGAGTAGGGGCCTCGTTGCTCATTTAGGGATAATTAAGGTGAATGGCGCGTGTGTAGAGTCAACCCGACAAGTGCCTTTTAACTGCGGTCGCTGTGCTTTTTTAGGAGGTCTTGGACTTCTCTGACGTCGGCCTCTTTTAGGCTACGTCCTTTACGGGCAAGGTCTTCCGTCGTTCGAATGACGACCTCTGCCATCTTTTCGTGAGTGCCTTCGGAGCCCCCAGCCAAGGTGAATCCTTCGCCCCGGGTAATACGCTTATGGCCGTCTGTGCCATCCAAGCCTAGCCCGACGAGGTGCTGGGTTTTCTGTGCGGGCGAAATGTTTTTCTTAGGCACGCTTATATTGAATGCAGAATGACTGAGCAATCAAGTCTCGCTTGAAGGATCTTCCGGAAGGGGGGCATCAAATTCAGAATCCGAGTCTACAAGTGCTGCGGCTGAGGTCGCCAATGCTTTCTGACAGTAAATTTCCGCAAAGAGATCATCCTGTTCGAGTGTTAACTGACCAAGGCGCGCGAGTTCAAGGCAGGCCAAGAAGGTTGCCACCAACATCGGGATGGTTGGGTGCTCGGGTAAGAGTGAAGTGAAGTTGAAACGCGCTTCGGCTTGAAGTCGCGAGAGAATGAACTCCATCCGATCTGTTACGGTCACATTTTCCGCACGAATATCGCCCGGTAAAATCCGCTCGGATAGTCGCCGTAAGATAAGGTTAAAGGTATTCCAAAGCTCAATGCGGTCACTTGGAGAGACCGGGCGAGCGGGTAGGTCTTCTGGATTCGGTGCGTTGACGAGGCGCGGGAGTAGCCCTTGGCGTTCGTCGATCAATCCCCGTAGAAGTGCAGCGGTTTCTTTGACGCGTTTATATTGAATCAGTTGCTGAATGAGTGCCCAGCGTGGGTCTTGGCCCTCTTCGGATCCCGTTAGGTCTTCGTCTTTTCGTTCGGCGGCTGGCAAGAGCATCCGGCTCTTAATGTACATCAAGGTTGCCGCCATGACGAAGAAATCTCCAGCGAGCTCAAGGTTGCCCTTTTCTTGGTTACGTAGAATTGCCAAATACTGCTGGGTGACAGTCTCGATGGGGATGTCGTAGATATCGACTTCGTTCTTGCGAATGAGGAACAGCAGTAGGTCCAGTGGGCCTTCAAAAACGTCTAAGCGAATAGGGTGGTCGACAGGCGGCAGTAATCCGTCTGTCGGTAAAGCAGGCTCTGGAGAAGGTGGTTCCACGCTTAGAATTTGAAGAGTCGGACGCGAATAGAGAAGTTTAGAGCACCATCGCCACGACTGGAAGACCGTTCGTTAATGCCGTACTCTAAGTCCCAAGAGTTTCCGATTTTTTGAGCGAGGATAGCACTACGATCGATGAAGCGGCCATTGATGAGGTCGTAAGTTGAACTCAGTCTAAAGCTATACGCTGAATTTAAACGAATCGTGTAATGTCCAAAAATCTG
Source organism: Opitutia bacterium (assembly GCA_947460445.1). Classification (GTDB taxonomy): domain Bacteria; phylum Verrucomicrobiota; class Verrucomicrobiia; order Opitutales; family UBA953; genus UBA8828. The sequence goes on from CANHHS010000079.1 coordinate 3,601, forward strand.
GCGAGCAGCAACGGTTTCGCTGAGGTCGCTTAACCCCAGTGAGGCCTCCCAGAGGTCGCCCGAATTAATGCTCATCCATGTGGCTGATCCGAGGTGATTACCGAGGCTACCGTCGAACTTAAGCATGCTTTCCATGCTGAGCCATGGCTTCGGCTTCCAGGCCACATGGCTGTAAATGCCGCTGCTATTCCCTGTGGCAGAATCGATGCCGTCGCGCCAATCCGAGAAAACATCCAATCGTAAAAGTTCACGCGTGCCGACGGTCGCATCGCGCGTTTCCAAGGTATTACGAATGCCAAACTGGGCTACTTGCCTTTCCTCGAGCGTTTCGATGTCAGGACGATCGGCGACGTCCACGATTGGTACGTTAACGGTAGCCAATGATAAACGGTCAATCTTTGGGATGTTATCTAAGGAGTCGCCCGATGATGGCATGGCGCGCCACTGAACAAACGGACGGACTGTATGGCGGATGCCATCGATGCCCCAGCGTGCGGATTGAGTATCCCAGGTGGCTGTTGAGAGCATTTCGGCATCAAAGCCAATCTGCGCAACCGTTCGACTGACTGCGCCAGTGCCAGTTGTGGATTCACTCCACCATGTCGAACGTACGCCCGCGATAGGTTTTACTGTTAGCCAGTCTCCAAACGTCGTGGGTCGACTCAGGCCGACGTAGGTATCTAAACGTGAAAGATCAATTCGGGTGCTTTGTCCCGTAGCATTCTGAAAGTCAGCGCCATTGAGTTGTTCAGACGGGCGTTCGGAAAGTTGTGCTGCTGCGAAATTAAAACGACCAAGCCAGCTGGAGTCGCCAATCGGTCTATCGCTGAAATCCAGCCGTAGTTCAGGAAGGCGCTGGACGACGTCCTGGAAGTTGTCCGTCTTCACTGTTGCCAAGGCAGAAACAAATCCTCCCGCAATCGGGGCGCTTAATTCTAAGAACGTCTGTGGGAGTTGAGTTTCTTGTGTTAAGTTAGGACGATAGTCGCGGACTACTTCAGGGTCACTGAGAGCGACTAATTCGCCTGTCATCTCCCATCCACTTGCGCCACGGGCATTGAGTCTGCCTTCGATAAAGTAACGGTCACTGCTCGCCACCCGACCATATTTATCTGGGTAGAGTGATAAGTCTGTATGGTCATTAATCCAGCCGCCGGAAAGGTTCGTCCGCCAGCGGGTTTCTGTAGTCGGTAATGTCCAATTATCATACCGAACGGTGGGCCCAATTAGCCAGCCTGCACGGGTATAGCCGTCAAGCAGCAGGCCTGCCCAGAGCGATTCTGATTGGCGAATGGTCGTGGTTGTACGGATGTAGGCACCTTGGCGCGAGGATGTGCGTACACGGAAATAAACTTCTGCAGGAATTTCTCGGTAACCACGTTGCGCATAACGTGGAATATAGAAGAAAGGAATGCTGCCGACAGCTGGGTGAATGTGATTCAGCACGATGCGGTCATCGGCTTTTTTGTACGACATGCTCACAGCGCGCAGACTCATGCCGGCATCGGATGGTTCGCGGTACCAAACCTTGACGCCTTCCATGTCTTGGTTGCCCTTGATCATTGTGAAGGTGTCGGCTGTAAAATAAGCAGGCTTACGCCCGAAGCGGACATTTCTCGCAGTGATTCTTCCGGTGCGTGAATCGATGAGAGCATATTCACCAAACATCCGAAGATTTTCTGCGGTATAGACGACATTACCAATCGCCTCGATCGTTCCATTCGTTGTGTTCATCCGAATCTCATCCGCATTGAGCTGCGCGTCTTTCGTCGAAAAGCGTGCTTGTTTGGCGATGATGATTTTGCCGTCGTCTTCGGAACTAAAACTTTCGCCTTCAAGAGCAGGTGGCGCTTTAAAAGCATTGTCGACGCTTACTGGGTCTTTTTTAGGAGCAGGCTCTGCAGGTGCAGGTGCAGGCTCAGCCAGTCCAAACCCAGGCAGGGCAAGGGAGGCGGCAAGCAACCAGAAGCGACGTCCGGGCATCAGCTCTGACACTTGACCACAGGCGGTTTCGGACAAGGTTTTTCGGGCATTGCGCTTGCGGGGTAGGGGCTACCTCGAGAGGGTGGGGTATGCGCATCCGCCCAGAGGAGGTTGCCAGCCTCGTCGAGGCACGCCACCCCTGCCCCCATGACTTGCTGGGGCTACATTCTGTCGGCAAAGGCTGCGTGGTTCGTGCCTTCTTGCGGGACGTGGCAATTTGTGAGGTTTTGGACGTAGCCTCCGGGCATGCCTATGCGATGGAGCGGATCGATGAGAGGGGTTTCTTTGAAGCAGTTTTGCCCAAAGTTGCACCCTTTGTTCATCGCTTTAAGGTTCAATCAGCGACAGGTCATGTCTGGGAAATCGACGACCCTTACCGTTTCTTACCAACGCTCGGTGAGCAAGACCTCCATTTCTTAGCCATCGGGGATGATCACCGTTTTCACCACAAACTCGGCTCGCACCTGAAAAGCATAGACGGCGTTGCAGGTGTCGCCTTCACCGTTTGGGCACCGCACGCACGTCGCCTTTCAGTGGTTGGTGATTTTAATCAATGGGATGGACGCTACCACCCCATGCGACGTCTCGGGGCTTCTGGTATTTGGGAGTTATTTATTCCCGGGTTAAGCGCAGGCGTTCGCTATAAATACGAAATCGTCGGCCCAGAAAATCCCGCTCCATTTTTAAAGACGGATCCCTGTGCGACCTATTTTGAGCAAGCTCCACATCACGCGGCGGTCGTTTGTGATCTGTCGGGTTACACATGGAATGACCGCGCATGGATGGATGCACGTTCACGGCACGACCCCGTGCGTGCGCCGCTCAATGTTTACGAAGTACATTTAGGTTCGTGGCGCCGCATTCCCGAAGAAGGTAATCGTCCGCTGACTTACCGCGAACTCGGTGTTGCCCTTTCTGCCTACTGTCGCGAACAAGGTTTTACCCATGTCGAACTCTTGCCTCCTGCGGAGCACCCTTTCGACGGCTCTTGGGGCTATCAGGTTACAGGTTACTACGCACCCACCAGTCGCTTTGGTTCGCCAACAGACTTCATGGCCATGGTCGACACCCTGCATCAAGCAGGCATTGGCGTCCTGGTTGATTTCGTCCCTGCGCATTTTCCGCGCGATGCTTTTGCTTTAGCGAATTTCGACGGCACTCACCTTTACGAGCATGCTGACCCTCGCCAAGGTGCCCACCAGGACTGGGGTACATTGATTTTTAACTTCGGACG
>CANHHS010000080.1 GCA_947460445.1 Opitutia bacterium
AATGAACAGCGCTCGATGTGCTTGAGGAAGCGATGGCCAAGGCCACGGTTCTCGTGCGCACCTTCAATCAGTCCAGGAATGTCGGCCAAGAAGATACGTCCGTGACGATCAGGGTAATCAATCACGCCGACGTTTACGTGCAGCGTCGTAAATGGATACGGCGCCGTCTTAGGACGTGCGGAAGTCACAGACCGAGTGAGCGAAGATTTTCCGGCATTGGGGAAGCCCACTAAACCGAGATCGGCAATCGTCTTCAGACTTAAGCGGAAAGTTCCGGTTTCTCCAACTTTGCCTGGAGTCGTCATACGCGGCGCCTGATTGATGGAATTCTTGAAAGCAGAATTACCAATGCCGCCGCGTCCACCTTGTAAAAGTAAAACCTGTTCACCGGGCTCGGTAACTTCTGCCACCAGACGTCCCGTTTCGGCATCTTGAACTTGGGTGCCTGGAGGCACACGCATGATTAAAGGATCTCCATCGAAACCCGCGCGGAGACGACCCATTCCAGGTTGTCCGTTTTCGGCACTGCGGTGTGGCTGCCAGCGATAAGCCTCGAGATCGCCAACATTGTTATCACAGAGAATGACGACGTCGCCGCCCTTACCGCCGTTACCACCATCTGGTCCACCCTTCGGGATAAATTTCTCACGACGGAACGAAAGGCAGCCTGAGCCGCCTTCGCCTGCCTTGAGATAGACTTTAACCTCGTCGATAAACATGGGTCTGAGGCAATCGAGGGAAGGCAGGAAGGGAAAGGATTAAAGAGCTTTTTGAAAAGCTGAACGGCTGACCTGCTAAACGGCTGAACAGGCTTACAAATTCATTTCCGGACCACTCCCATGCTTCCAAAGCCCTTCAATCCCTCTATTTAAGGCATTCAGCGGCTTAACGGTTCAACTATAAGGGTGCATAGCCGTCTTTTTTTCTTCTCGCCCCAAAGGGTCTCCTTCGCCTTCTTAGAACCTCCTGTCTGCCTTTAGACAGCTCCTTTCACACCCACATACCATGCCTGCCAAAGTCTACACCGAGCGCGATGCCGATTTAAAATTCCTCAAAGGAAAGACCCTTGCCGTACTCGGCTTCGGTTCCCAGGGCCACGCCCACGCAATGAATTTGCGTGATAGCGGACTCAAGGTCATCGTCGGTCTCTACACGGGATCGAAGTCCAAGGCCGCGGCTGAAAAGAAAGGCTTTAAAGTCTTCGAAACCGGTGAAGCTGTCCGCAAAGCCGATGTCATGCTCGTCGCCATCCCTGACATGAAGCAGGCGGATGTCTGGGCTAAGAGCATCGCCCCTAACCTTGGTAAAGGCGGAAAGACTGTTCTCTTCATTCACGGTCTCGCGATTCACTTCAAACTGATCAAGCCAGGCAAGAACGTCGACATTGCCATGGTTGCTCCCAAGGGCCCTGGCCACGTTGTCCGCGCCCAATACGTCGAAGGTAAAGGCGTTCCTGCACTCGTTGCCGTTCAGCAGAACACTTCGGGTCACGCACTCAAGACAGCGCTCGCTTGGGCGAAAGGTATCGGCTCGGCTCGTGCCGGCGTCATCCAGACCTCCTTCAAGGAAGAAACCGAAACAGATCTCTTCGGCGAACAAGCCGTACTCTGTGGTGGTGCTTCTGAGCTCGTGAAGGTTGGCTTCGAAACCCTCGTTAAGGCCGGCTACCAGCCTGAGATGGCTTACTTCGAGTGTCTCCATGAGTTAAAACTCATCGTCGACCTTATGGTCGAGTCGGGCATCTCCGGCATGCGCTTCTCGGTCTCTGAAACAGCTAAGTATGGCGACATCACCCGTGGTCCACGTGTGATCAATAAATCTTCCCGCAAGGCGATGGAAGAGATCCTCAAAGAAATTCAATCCGGCAAATTCACCCGTCAATGGGTTGCCGAATACAAAGGCGGTCTTAAGAACTACAACAAGTTGCTCAAGAAGGGTGAGAATCACCCGATCGAGAAGACCGGCCAGCGCCTCCGCGCACTCATGCCTTGGGTACAAAAGCGCAACATCAAGGGCGCTCAGGCTGACTACACCACGAAGTAATCGGTGCTCGCCTCCAAAAAGGGCCGGCAGACGCCGGCCTTTTTTGTCGGCACGACGATGCAATTAAGAATTAAGAGACGAGCAGGAATCCAGCCTGCGCTCGCGCATCAGCTTCTTAATTTTAAATTCTTAATTCTTTGTTTTCAAAAGACCCCTCCTTTAGTCCTTAGCCCTTAGTCTTCAGTCTCCCACATGGCCCTTCTCTCCCTTCTCGACGTTCACATTTCCTTCGGCGGACCTCCCATCCTCGATGGCGTCAACCTGCAGATTGAAGAAGGTGAGCGCGTTTGCTTGCTGGGACGTAATGGTGCCGGAAAAACCACCCTCATGCGACTGGCGGCTGGCGATTCGAAACCTGATACGGGACAAGTCGGCCGCAATGCGAGACAGGCGCGACTAACTCAAGAAATCCCGGAACACCTCGAGGGTAACGTCCGTGACATTGTTGCCTCCGGCTTACCCCCTGACGATGGCGCTGAAGAAGATTGGGAAAGGGAATTACGTGTTGATGATTTAGTCGCCCGCCTCGGCTTACCCGAAGACCGTGCCTTTGATGCACTCTCGGGCGGATTAAAGCGCCGCACGTTATTGGCGAAAGCACTGGCTTCAAAACCGGAGCTCCTCTTGCTCGACGAGCCAACCAATCACTTGGATTTAGAGTCTATCCTGTGGATGGAAGAGTTTTTGCTCGAGGCACGCATCCCCCTTCTCTTCATCACGCACGACCGCGCATTCCTACGTCGAATGGCCACGCGCATCATCGAGCTCGATCGCGGAATCCTCAGCAACTGGCCGTGCGACTACGACACCTACTTGGTGCGCAAAGAAGAGGCCGAACAAATCGAAATCCGTCAACGTGCGGCCTTTGAAAAGAAATTAGGGCAAGAAGAAGCTTGGTCGCGCCGGAGTCCTGGCGCCCAACGTAAGCGCTCCGAAGCCCGCATGGAAGCGCTACGAAAGATGCGCAGCGAACGCACCGGCTGGAGACAATCCACTGGGAGTGCGACGATGTCGGTCGCCGAAGCTGATCGCTCTGGCGTGCGCGTGGTCGACGCCGAAGGCATCAGCTTTACTTACCCGAATGCCACCGTGCCGGTCATTCGTAATCTCGATCTAGTGCTCCGTCGCGGTGACAAGATTGGCCTGATTGGGCCCAATGGCGCAGGCAAGACGACGCTCATTCAAATTCTCTTAGGTCGACTGACGCCAACAGGCGGCACAATTAAACACGGCACCCAGCTTGAAGTTGTCTACTTCGACCAGATGCGCGACCAGATTGATGACAAGAAAACTGTCGCTGAGAATGTCGCCGGAGACTCGGACAATGTATTCGTCCAAGGGCGCTCCCGTCACGTCATCAGCTACCTGCAAGACTTCCTCTTTGAACCTTCGCGTGCCCGTTCCCCTGCCCGCATGCTCTCAGGAGGCGAACGTAACCGACTCCTCCTCGCTAAGCTTTTAACGAAACCGGCCAACGTTCTCGTCCTCGACGAACCCACCAACGATCTCGATTCGGATACACTGGATGTCCTCGAAGAAATCTTGGTCGATTATCAAGGCACCTTATTACTCGTCAGCCACGACCGCGACTTCCTTGACCACGTCGTCACCAGCACTCTTGTTTTTGAGGGCAACGGCACCATCACTGAGCACGCCGGCGGCTACACCGATTGGCGCGAAGAAGTAGCTCGATTAGCAAAAACATCCGCTGCGTCGAAACCGGAGACCAAGGCAACGGCGCCTTCCTCTAAATCGGCCACTCCTGCCAACAAGACTGCACGTAAGCTCAACAACAAGGAACAACGTGAACTCGCTGAACTGCCGGCTCGCATCGCCGCCTTCGAAAAAGAGCAAGCCGACCTCACCAGCCAACTCGGAGATCCTGAACTTTATAAAGACGGTGGCACTAAGGCCAAGGCACTCCAGGAGCGCCTCGCTGCTGTTGAAAAAGAACATGCCGCCGCCGTCTCCCGCTGGCTCGAACTCGAAGGCTGAGCGCAACCTGTTCGGACAGAGTAAGCACTCTGCTCATTCACTCTTTAGTCCTTAAGCCTTAGCCTTTAGTCTCTCCTCACCTCCCTTTAGTCTTTAGCCCTTAGTCCTTAGTCTCCTCCCCATCACCCTTTAGTCTCCTCTCCTTAACTTCACCTCCCCATGCAATCCTTGCTCCAAAGTATCCTCGCTGATTTTGGCTGCCAGACCGGTACGATTCACTTCACAGGCGAAGACGGACAACTTAAGCTGGTCGCGCACATCGGCGTACCTGATTTTGTCTTACCCAAAATTTCGACTATTCCTTTCGGCAAAGGTATCGCAGGTTGTGCGGCTGAACGCAAAGAGGCAGTGCAGCTTTGTAATTTACAGACAGATACGTCAGGCGTTGCCCGACCCGATGCCAAAGCGACGCAAGTTTCAGGCGCTTTAGCGGTACCACTCATTTCAGCTGACGGCAAAGTGCGTGGCGTGCTGGGTATTGGTAAAGTTGTGCCCTATGAGTTTACGGCCGAAGAGACGGCAAAACTCAAGGTGCACGCTCAGGCTATTGTGGGTACTCTGGCCTAAGCCGCCTTACGCCTTCCCTTCTGGGCGCGTTTACTTAAAAAGGCGTAACCCCAACACTTATGTCTAAAACGACATCCAAGGATGATGGCGTACACAGCGAGGCCTTTCTGGCTCGTTTGATGCGCAATCAACTCAAGCTCTCCATCGCCTGCGCGCTGACTTTCGTCGGCGTACTACTTGCCCTACCCCTGCTTAACTATTTCCAACCTGAATGGATGGCTGTGCGTGTGGCAGGATTCACACTCACATGGCTCATCTTAGGCGTTCTCTTTTTCCCGTTCGTCTGGGTGATTGCCTGGGTTTTTATCCAACGCTCACTCGCACTCGAGTCTGCTGAGGCCGCAGAATCCAAAGGAGGCCAACGATGAACCCTTTGCTGTCAATCGGCTCGGTTGATCCTTGGATAGCTATTTGCTCACTGGCCACCGTACTCATTACGGTTGCGATGGGATTCTGGTCCGCAGGACGTTCGAAGTCGGCAGGCGACTTCTTTGTCGCTGGTCGTTCCGTTTCTGTTGGTTGGAATGCCTCGGCAATTTCCGGCGAATACCTTTCAGCTGCGTCCTTCATGGGTGTCGCTGGTATGGTGATGACGAGTGGCTACGACGCCCTCTGGTACCCGGTCTGTTATGCTTGCGGGTATCTCTTCCTGCTCCTCTTCATCGCTGGACCTCTCCGTCGCTTTGGCGCCTATACCATTCCTGACTTCGCCGAGGGTCGGTACGATTCGCCTTTATTCCGCAAGATCGCCGTCTGCTTCGTACTCTTTATCGGCTTCTTTTACACGATGCCCCAAATGAAGGGTGCGGGCACGACACTCGCTTACATTTTCCCAGGTCTTCCTTACTGGGCTGGAGTCGTTGCGGTTGGAGCAGTGATTACTCTCAACGTCTCTTTGGGCGGCATGAAGGGCATCACGCTCGTGCAAGCCTTCCAGTATTGGCTCAAAGTCTTCGCCATCTCGGTACCCATCTTTGTTTTAGCAGCGATTGTGGGCAGCTACAACGATCACCTGGCGACGAACCGCACATCATTTGATAATTCCGTAAATATCGAAAGCGTCGTCGAGCGCCAACCTCTCCCCGCAAAAGCGCCGTCAGACGAACAATGGGTTTCTCCGTTCGGAAAACTAACCACAAAGGCTGTTGATGCTTCGCTGGCCGCAAGCAAAGACCCTGAAGCAAAGGCTCAGTTAGAATCTGTCCGTAAGCCCTACTCACTTCTCTACACCTATTCCCTAATTATCGCGCTTGTCTGCGGTACCGCCGGCCTACCGCACATCCTTGTGCGCTTTTACACCAATCCTGACGGCGTTGCGGCAAAGCGTACGACAATGTGGGTGATGATTTTGATTGGTGTATTTTATGTCTTCCCGCCGATTTACGGTGTGCTTGGTCGATCCCTTATTCCGCACCTCTATGATGCGGTGGGCGCTAAAGGTACGGATAAAGTTGTTTTAGAACTCCCCACACTCCTTGCTGGTAAAGACCACGCGCTACTCGGATCGATTCTCAGCGGCATTACCTGTGCAGGTGCTTTCGCTGCGTTCATGTCGACCTTCTCAGGCTTACTCGTTTCGATGACGGGTGCCCTCGCTCACGACATCTACGGGCGCATCCTTCGTCCAACCTCTACACCTGAACAACGCCTCTACGCATTTAAATGGTGTGCGGTTTTAATTGGCGCAGCATCGATTGGATTGGGCATGCAAGTGGAGGCACTGGAAATCAACTTCATGGTTGGTCAGGCCTTCGCGATCGCTGCGGCGAGTTACTTCCCGCTACTCTTCATGTCAGTCTGGTGGCGCGGAATGACCATGCCAGGCGCTGCTGCGGGAATGCTGGGTGGCGGCGTCGCTGCCCTGGGTGCGATTACGCTCACATCGATTTCTGATGTCGCTGCCGCGGGTGCGAAAAAATTAACGGATGCCACTGCCCTAACAGCTTACTGGGCAGACCATCCTATCGGTGCAAGTTTGCGCGATACATGGATTGCTCACCCGCTGGCACGCATTCTTTGCGAACAGCCTGCCATCTGGGCTGTACCTCTGTCGATCGGCCTAATGATCATCGTATCTAAGGCTACCGCAGTTAAGATTCCGGGCGACATCCGCATGAAGATGCTGGTACTGCATGCACCTGAGTCACTCGGACTTAAGCAGGAATATATCAAAGAGCACGAGGGGCACTGAGTTGGCGA
>CANHHS010000081.1 GCA_947460445.1 Opitutia bacterium
CCCTTCCAAAGGATTGCCAGAACTCTTGACTAACATTCGAAATAGTCTCGATAGCCGTCAGCCGCCTAAACTTGTTCTTTCACTCTGCAAAGGACTAGATCGCGAAACACTCCGTCGACCTTCAGAGCTCATCGCCCAAGCACTACCCGAGGTAAAAGTCGCAGCATTGAGCGGCCCGACCAATGCCGGGGAAGTTGCCCGAGGCTTACCCGCCGCCGTCGTACTTGCAGGAACCGATGCGGCTGCACTCGAAGAAGCCCAAGCAGCCCTCAGTGGCCCGACACTCCGCGCATACACGAGTGATGATTTAGCTGGCACTGAGATTGGCGGCACACTGAAGAATGTTTATGCACTCGGGGCTGGGCTCTGCGATGGTCTTGGCCTCGGCTCAAATGCCAAAGCTTCATTCCTAACTCGGTCGCTTCAAGAAATGGTTCGATTAGGCGTGGCGCTCGGTGGCCGTAGCGAAACCTTCTTAGGTCTAAGCGGTACGGGTGATTTAATGGCAACAGCCCATGGCACCTGGAGTCGTAACCGCGGGTATGGCGAAGAAGTTGCCCGTGATTTCAAAGGAGCGAAGGCCGCACTTGCGAATCGAAAGTCCGTTGTCGAAGGCGTTTGGGCCACAGAAGCTTTTGCCCGCATCGCTCGTGATCGGAAGATTGATGCACCGATTTTAGGATGCTTAGACGCCATTCTCCGCGGAGAGCTAGAACCACGCGCAGGTGTAGCCGCACTGATGACGCGCGACCTCAAGCGCGAGGGATGAACAACGTCGAACCTCGTCCATCCGCCATCCACGGCATCGGACTTTTTGCCACACGTGATTTCACGAAAGGCGAGCACGTGGTGCAGTATACGGGAGTGATTGTGCATACCCCACCTCAACCGGACGAAAACGGTCTGATTCATGCCATGGAATTAGACGTGGGGCGGTGGATTGATGGTTGCGGGCAGGAAAATGTCGCCCGACATGCCAATCACAGTTGCGAACCCAACGCAGAGTCTCAGCCCGACGGTGATATCATTCAGATTGTCGCCCTACGGGATATATCGAGCGGCGAAGAAATCACTTTTGATTATGGCTACAATCTGTGTGCTGCGCTTTCACACCCTTGCCACTGCGGGGCCAAAGGCTGCCCTGGTCGGATTGTGGCCACCCCCCTCCGAGCAGCTCTCTGGAAGCACTTTCGAATAGGTAGAGCAAGGGATTGACCCAACCGCTTGAGTCCACAAGTTCCGTTGCTTCTGCCAACCCGCCAGAGCATGAACAAAGTCATCCTTAAGGACCTCGACCTACGAATTCAGAAGCAATTCGCGGCCATCGAGCAAAACCTCAAAACCAATACTCAGTACGCCATGGAGTTAGCCAGCGGACTCCTAGTGCGCAATCCAGGTTGTGTTGAAATTCGCCGCATCCTGCGCCGTGCTCAAAAATCCGTTTTGGGAACTTCCAAAGGATCGTTTGGTGGACTTTTCTCGGGCTTAATGGGCGGACCCAACCTTAAACTAATCGAGTCAGATCCTGTTGCAGCCATGGCCGACGCAGAGGCTCGGCTTAGCAAGAAATACTCGGATGTCGGTGCACATAAACAACTCGCCGCAGCAGCCGCGAAACTCGGCCTCTGGGACACCGCCGCTTTTGCTCACGAGGAACTTGCCGAGCTCGAACCTGAAGAAATTTCCCACCCTGTGGCTGCAGCCAATGCACACATCGAAGATCACGAATATGATAATGCATTGGCATACGCTGACCTTAAATTAAAGACCTTCCCTGGTAACGGAGAACTCATGGAAGCTGTCCGCAAGGCCTCGGTTGCCAAAACCATGCGCAAAGGAAACTGGGAAAGCACTGAAGACTTCCGTTCAAAGCTTAAAGACCAAGACGAAGCTACACGTCTTGAGCAGGCCTCACGCGTGATGACCGATTCAGACTCCGCCCAAGAACTGATTGCCAATATTGCGAAACGCATCGAGAGCGACACCGAGAATCTGGGCCTCTATAAAGATATTGTCCGTCAATTTACACTAACCGGCGATTACGACAGTGCAGTCGCTTGGTTGCAACGAGGCCGCATGACACCGCTTGGTCGTGTTGACGTCGCCCTTGAGCGCCAAGAACAAGAACTGGTTATCCGCGGCCTTGAGAAACGCATTAAAGCAGCCCAAGCCGCCGGCGACACTGCCACCGTTGCTGCCTTGGAAAAGGAAGAAGCTGATTTACGTCTCGTATCAGCTACCACCATGGTGGAGCGCTACCCGAACGACCATAATTACCGCTTTGAACTCGGTGGCCTCCTTCTCAATCTCGGCCGTCTCGACGAAGCTATTCAGCAACTACAAGTCTCCCAACGTAACCCTAAACTTCGTCAGCCATCACTCCTTGGACTGGGCCGTGCATTCCTAGCCGGTCGTAAATTTGACTTAGCGATTGAACAACTTCAGTTAGCAAAATCTGAGCTCACGCTGATGAATGATCTTAAAAAGGAAGTTATATACGCGCTCGGTGGCGCCTTTGAAGCTGCCGGCAAAGAGAAAGAAGCGATCGATGAGTATAAACTCATCTACACAACTGACTCGGCTTACCGCGACGTATCTAAGCGTATCAATGACTTCTACGCCAAGTCGGCATCCTAATGGCTATTACGCCCTTTAGCAGCCTGCTAATTGCAGATGTCGGCGTCAGCATGGGTGATGAAGGCAAAGGTCGCCTCATCCCTGAAGTCGTCCGCGAGTTACAAAAACTTACCGGACGTAAAGATGCCGTTGGCACCGTTCTAAAAGTCAATGGTGGTGCGAACTCAGGTCACACCGTGGCCGGACTTAAACTCAACCTCCTTCCAGGTGGCGTCGCTGAACACGATGTACCATGTCTCGCCCTCGGCTCGGGCGTTGTCGCCGATCCACGCAAAGCCCTCTGGGAAGCGTTACCTTTAGAAAAGATTGGTATCCCGGTTCTCAACCGACTGCTCATTGATGAGCGATGCATGGTTAGTGACGTCACTCACCGCATCCTTGACCTTGCTTGGGAAGATTACCGTGTGAGAATTCTTGGACAAGAACCTCGCGGCTCAACCGGCCGCGGCATCACGCCTGCCTACGTCGATGAAGCATCTCAATTCCAGGTTCAATACTGGGAGTTTCTCGGTAGCCGAGAAGCTTACGCCAATCGCATGGAGGCACGCCTCGATCGCGCGGAACGAACTGTACGTCACGTCTGCCAGTTGCCTGCAGAAGTTTGGCCAACACTTTTTGAAAAACTGACCCAGGCTGAACTCCGTGCCAATGCGGGTGCAATTCAGTCAGGCGTCTTCACCGAAGCTGAATTCGACTTTAACCGCTTCTGCGGCAAAGAACCCTATACCTTTAATCGTGCGGTCGTTATTGAAACCTATTGGCAGGCCGGGCGTAAACTTGCGGCGTGCATTGGCGATGTCCGCGAACACATCCTCGGTGATTTAGCAGCTGAACGCCGTATCGTCGGTGAGTTCGGTCAAGCCTTCTGGCTAGACAAGCGCCATGGCTTCGCTCCCAACGTCACAGCTTCACACACCTTTACCGCTGAAATCTTCCAGTCCGCAGGCATCCCTGTTCAACGCGTACACGTGATGGGATGCTGCAAAGCGTATGACACCAAAGTGGGCACACATACTTTCCTCACTAAGTTGGAGGAAACCCATCCTCTGTACCGTCACTTAAGTAAACTCGAGTACGGAACGAGCACCGGTCGACAACGCATGGTCGGCTGGTGTGACCTAGTTGAAAAAGCGGATGCCTTACGCTTTGGCGGCTATGACGACCTTGTTATCAATAAGTTGGACGCCCTTTCGCCCCACGGTGAATGGAAGGGCGGCGACCTACTCCTCTGCACTGGATACACCGATGCCGCTGGAAAAATTTATAACGGCGTACCCCGCGACGATAGTCTGCGCAGAACCCTCAAACCTATCTACGCCACCTTACCAAGCTGGAAGGAAGACATCTCCGGTATACGCTCGTTCAGCAAACTTCCGAAAGAAGCACAGCGCTATATTGCTTTCATGGCTAAAGAAATTGTACGCCTAGCGAATCGCAACGAAGCCACCACTCGTTTACCGAATATTCGTTACGTAGGCGTAGGGCCAGATCCCGATCAGATTATTGCAGACATACCCGCCACGTCCGAGCTGATCAAACTGGCTTAATATCAGCGCAAGTAAGTTTCTCAATGGAACACACCTTTGCCCTCCCCCTCTGGTCGATGGTCGATCGCACGAAGGTCGAACTTGGTAAATCGGATATGCGTGCACTTGCGCGACAACTCGGGCGTTGGCTGGAGCATAACTTTAACATTGAGCACAAAGGCACCGTGATTGAGGAGCCCGATCCCTCGCAACTAGACACGGAACCTTTATTACTGGTCGCGAGCGTTCCTGAAGCCCACTGGCCTGCGATGCTGGCGCTGGCCCAATCTCAAAAATCATCCCTGTATATTGTCGTACCTGATAGCGAAGGCAGATTCAGCCTACACCGGCTCAACGTACCTCCCCTTCCATAAAAGGAGACAGGGCGAGTCTTGGGGGTAGAATCTAGTTTTTCGTGTTTCCTCGCTTCCGTTAGCACGCTAACCCTTAGTTGTTCCGTGAGCCTGAAGGCTCACCGCGTCCAATCTTTTACCCTTCCATGTCTGTTCGCACTCGATTCGCCCCAAGCCCTACAGGCTTTTTCCATATCGGAAGTGCACGTACCGCATTATTCAACTGGCTCTATGCCCAACATACCGGGGGGACCTTTATCCTGCGTGTCGAAGACACGGACAAAGAGCGTAACACGGAAGAATCCCTCAAGGTACTCGTCGATGGAATGAAGTGGCTGGGCATGGACTGGGATGAGGGTCCTGGCAAAGAAGGCCCCTATGGACCTTATTTTCAGTCGCAACGCACTGAGCTCTACCGAGCACAACTCAAAGTACTCGCAGACAAAGGGAGGGCCTACGAAAAAGATGGCGCCTGGTGGTTCCGTCTCGAAGGCGAACGTCACACCGAATTCGACGACTTCGCGAAAAAAGATATCGAAAAAGTGAAAGCTGCGCCGGTTGTCATTCAAGACCTTGTGCGTGGACGCGTTGAGCGGGCTGAAGATCGAGATTTCGTTCTCTTCCGAGCCAACGGTGAACCCGTCTTCCATTTTGTTAACGTGGTAGATGATATTACGATGGGCATCACCCATGTGATTCGTGGCGAAGACCACCTTTCCAACACATCCAAACACGTCGAACTCTTCCGAGCCTTCGGCGCCAAACTACCGACGTATGCACATATTCCACTTATCCTTAAATCGGATGGACCTGGAAAGATGTCTAAGCGCGATCGAGGCGCACTCATTGAGGAATATCAACAGCGCGGCTTCCTTCCGGAGGCTGTCCGCAACTACCTCTGCCTACTCGGCTGGACACCGAAAGACGGACGCGAAGTCTTACCCATTGCTGACATTATTGCACAATTTGAACTCGTTGACATCCACCAGGCCAACGCTCGTTTTGATGAGCGGAAAATGAGTTTTGTGAATCAACAAACTATACGCGAAATGCCTGCCGCACAGTTTGCTGCCCTCGCACGACCAAGGCTCGCTGCCGCAGGGATCACTGCAGGCGCTAACGAACTCGACCCTGTACTCGCACTCGTCCAAGAAAAAGTTGCGGGTCTCGAACACTTAACCGAATTCGTTAGTTTCTTCTTCCGCGAAGATTTTGCTAAAGATCCAGCTGCCCTAGCTAATCTCACAAAAAAAGGTGGTGACCCTATGGCTCGTATCCGCGAAGTCTTACCGCACCTAGCCTTAGCTACATGGGATGACGCCGGGATTGATGCCGCGTTTGCGACTGCGGGAACCGAACACACTCAAAAGCCTACGGCTTACTTTGCACCCATCCGTTATGCGGTTTCGGGTCATGGTGGCGGACCCCATCTGCAAGCCGTACTCCGTACCCTCGGTAAAGAAAAAGTTCTTGCCCGCCTACGCGCCTTCACCGCCTAAAACCAACTCGGCTTCGCTTCCTGCTTCCCGCATCCCGCTTTCTGCATATTTCCAAAAACCGTGTCTGAAACTACTCCCGAGGCTTCACGCCATTTTATTCAGCAAATCATTGATGATGATATTGCGAGCGGTAAGCACGCATCGATTGCGACACGCTTCCCCCCTGAGCCCAACGGCTACCTCCACATCGGTCACGCCAAGTCGATCTGTCTCAACTTTGGCCTAGCACTTGAATTCAAAGGGCGCTGTCACTTGCGGATGGATGACACAAATCCAACCAAAGAAGAAGTTGAGTATGTCGACTCCATTCAAGAGGACGTGAAATGGCTAGGGTTTGATTGGGGCACGCATTACTACCAAGCATCGGATTACTTCGCCCGCATGCATGCGGATGCCATTCGTCTGATTGAGATGGGCAAAGCCTATGTCTGTCACCTGACACTCGAGCAGATGCGCGAATACCGCGGCGACCTCGTGAACCCCGGAAAGCCAAGTCCAAGTCGCGATCGCAGCGTTGCCGAAAACCTCAAGCTATTTGCGCAAATGACCAAAGGCGAACTCGACGAAGGTTCTGCTGTTTTGCGCGCCAAAATTGATATGGCCTCGCCCAATCTATTGATGCGCGACCCAGTCATCTACCGGATACGTAAAGCGTCTCACCATAACACAGGGGACACTTGGTGCGTCTACCCAATGTATGATTACGCGCATCCACTGGAAGACGCTTACGAAGGTATTACCCATTCAATCTGTACGCTTGAATTC
>CANHHS010000082.1 GCA_947460445.1 Opitutia bacterium
GGGTACAGACGTTTCTTGCCAGCCCATATCGTCAACCAAAAAGAAAATGATATTCGGCTTCTCTGCAGCTGTTGATGTCTGCGTCAGAACAAGAAGACTCAAAAGAGGAATTAAAATACCACAGCGCATTTCTGTTCCAAGGTGCTGATGCGTTGTATTCTGGCAATGCCTGATGTAATTACTCGTTGCGACAATTGAGCATATTATACTGAATGATGCATGGCTCGGATGCCCCACGCATTTGTGATTGGTGAAGCAGGCTCGATGCGTACTCAGTCATTTTTTTCGCACGCTCAAAGTGTAGGCTTTGAGGCGGAACTTTCACCCGCAGTTTTCTTAACGGGAGAGTGTCCTTGGAGTGAGCATTATGACCACAATTCTCGTTTAAGTACGATGGGTTATGGGTTAAATCGTGGTGAAGTCGGCTGCTTTCTCGCTCACCGCAAAGTTTGGCAAAAAATTGTCGAAGGATCCGACCGCGTATGCCTTGTACTTGAGGATGATGCCCGTTGGATTACAGCACCTGGTGGGGATATAGCAGAAGCCGCAGGCTCAATCGTAGGCCGTCCGATGCTTGTTCGCCTATTAAGTCAGCCGCAGAGAAGCTATCGTGTTTGGAAAAACCTTTCGTCGGTGAGTTCTCTGGTCTTACCGACGCGTCCGAGCGACCTCTCTGTCGCTTATTTGATAACGCGCGAGGCTGCCGTGCGGCTGTTGCAGGCATCACAATGCTTCGTGTGGCCGGTGGATCGTTTCTTTAATCTCAGTTATCTTCATGGCGTCGACGTCTTGCATTTAGCGCCTGAAAAAGTTGAGCATGAAGATATAGATTCTCTGATTGGTAAGCGGACAAAGCCTGCAGTCAGTTTCGCTTTTCGCTTAAAGCGAGAGTGGCTAAGGTTTATGCGATCCGTACGTACAGCCTTAGCTTATCAGCGAACGCTCGGCCGCTTAGGACTGCGCTTTAAATCGGTTTGTCGGCCGGTCGACGAATAAACTTACTGCGTACATAAGTACTTCGAAAAGTAAGCTATCGTGAGTTTGCTGGATTGCCCGAGCCTAACTCTTCACGGCCTATCCACTCTCTTTATGTCGACGTCTTGATACCTTTTAGGGCTAAGATCAGGGGGTTAAATAAGTTTGAATCAATAGCTTTCGTAATCGGCGCACGTGTTACTTTATCAACAGCTTGAAGGATTTTTTCAGGGGTTGGGTCATCGACGATACAAACATCTTGGGCGTCAGCCATCCACGTGTTTACGAACGACCGGAGTTTATCGTTAGTTCCTTCGATGACGACGCATGGCTTTTGGTGAATTTTAGCAAAGATTAGTCCATGGAGACGGTCGGTGATGACGACTGATGCTTGGCTGAAAACGCCAAATAACGCTTGGAGTTCTGCCGAATAATTCTCAGTCGAACCTTGGGCAGCCGTGTCGGTACTGACGCTTTGAGGCCAACGGTTTTTTATGGCTTCAATCAATTTGGCTCGCTGATCGACACCAAGCCTTGATTCCCTGTCAGTCCGTAGACAAATAACAGGCACAATTTGTGTCGATGGGCTTGCTGGCGTTAAGAGTAGGGCAGTGTCAGGAACCAGTATAATCGGGGTTTGCGGAAATGCTTTACGCATGCGTTCCCATGAAGCGCTATCTCTCGCACATAAGGTTAGTTGTCGGTGTGCTGCATATACCCTTCGTGAATAATCTTCTGCCCAGTGATTTCTAAATTCACTGCTTTGTGGAAAAGAGATGATGCGTTGCTTAGGGAAGGCTTCAACGATGGCGCAGCGCAATTCTTCAAGACGACGGTAGCGATCGCCGAGGTTGCCGCCCCCTACAATCACCACCACGTCTTGAGGGTCAGCGTGCAAAGCAGTACCTCTTAAGAGTTTTAACGTTTGGTGGGCAGGTATAACAAAGACTTGATGTGACGGAAGGTGCTGACGGCAAAATTCCAAAACCGACTGCGTAAGTGCAACGTCACCTAAGTTAGGGTAGTCGGCCGCTAGCGTGATGATAACGCGCGGACTCAGTGCAGGGAATCTCTTCGGCATTTTGCGCGAAGCGATGAACGCAGGCAGTTTTCGCCGAAAGCGACCCAGCATTAAGGTGAGCGACTGAATGCTCATTTAGCGCCGCCTAAAAAACGGAATAGGGTCTGGCGGATGTTTGGTAAAATACGGTCACGCCAAGCCGCCCGGTCAAAGGAGCGCAAGGTCGATTCATAAGCCATTTGGATATCTTCTCGGCCTTTGACGCGTGCGAGTTCGATGATGTTTTGAATGTAAATTCTAACTGGCCCAGCCAAATTTCGAGAGTAAGCCTGCTTTTCGGTAATGTCTGCCACCGTATAGCGCTCTGGAAATGCTTTGGGTTGGTGGCATCCGAAAAGTTCGAGGATGACTTGCGTGCTTGAGCACTTGAGACAGTGCCCGCAATTTTGCCCACTTTCATTGTTGTCAGAACATGTGCGCATGTGGTCGGTGATAACCGTTATGCCTGCCATTTGTTTTAACTTATCGTATTTCGAGAACTCAATACCGTCATGAACTAATGGGGTGTTTTCGCTTCGTAGCAGCGTGTCGGTCTGAAGGTTAGATCCCCATGGATGCAGTGATCGATCGTGTGAGAAACTCGATGGAATCACCATTACGTCGAACCATGGTTCGAGGCAGGCGAGGCAGGCGGCTAGCCAGATGCCATGCGTCTCACGTTCCCAGCATAGCTTGGGGCGGCCACGTCGTTCGCGAATATTCGTCCAAAGGCTGTAGGTATCTAAATGGTAGGCGTTCAGTATCGTGCGACTCGACTCTAGGGCTGCATTGTAGCCAGTTTGAGCGGACGGTTGGATATCGAACCCGTGGATCATGAGTCCAGCCGTCAAAGCAGCATGGTGAAGGTCTGCGGATTTTTTCCCTGCGTGACGCATCACTGTAAAGCAGCTATCGCCACCGCCCGAGAATGCAGTAATCGCTCCACCACCGACCCGAGCTTTAACTTCACGAGCAACTGGAATTTGTAAATCGACGATTTGCAGGCGTAAAGGTAACCAGCCTGCAAAACAGCTTTGCCACGCATGCAGCTGATCATGGGTGATTTGATCAATGGGGTGTTCGCAGCGCAGCGGGATGCCTAGGCGCATCGCCATAGGCAAGAAAGCTAAGACAAATGGACGTGCCCGAAGTTTTGCTTCAGCAGGATTGGGACACGTAAACTCAAAAGATAGATCCCAGGTTGGCTTGCCGGGGATATCGAGGTGTCCATCGAGTCGCACGCGATCCCCTGTGATTTTAGGAGAGTCGAGTCGGATGACGCAGGCCTTGGGGTTTGGCACGCATCTTCAGTAAGTTTATTCTTAGAAATGTAGATAAAAAAAGCCCAGGCATCGCCTGGGCTTTTATACGTACGCCGTGTATGTCTTAGAGTCCTTCGACGATGAAGTCCTCGGGGCGTTCAACCGTGAAGCGGAAGGGTACATCGCGCTTTTCACCGGCCTTTAAGTCAATGCGCCACTCAATGCGTTTTTGATCGTCAACCTTGAGGTCGGGATTGTTTTTGGTGTCTTTCGGTTCCTGTAACGAAACTTTGATGTCCTCGTGATTGGAAGCAGGGATTTGGTCCCAGATGACGAGCTCGACGGCGGCTTGTTTGCCGTTCGTCACTTTAAAGACATAGTCGCGTAGTGTGGCCACGGTCTTTTTGCCAAAGACGCCCGAGACTTCTGTGCGATCGGCGAGGATGCGACGCTCAACCTTTACGGATGCGTCGGCACCGAGGTAGCTCCAGAATTCTTGACCTGCAGGTACGAGATCCATGTTTGCGTTGGCCACAAATGAATCATCGACAAAGATGGCGCTCGGACCGGGTAGGTAAGGGAGCTCAGTCTTATTGATGGCTTTAGCCTTCAGGTAAACGTGCGGTGAAAGTTTAGGGACGCATGTATGTCGGAAACTTGCAGGGAAGGTGTCGCGTGAGAGGGGTACGCGGGCAGGTTTATTGTCAGCGAGGATGTCGCAGGTGCGTTCGACGCTAAAGACGGCAGCCACGCCGCTAGTGACAACTTGAGCGCGTGCTTCCTCTGAAGTTTTGATTGCTCCAGTTAAACTGGTAGCGACGGATTCGTCTGCACGCAGATCGTTCATCATTTGAGCTTTCCCGAGGACATTTTGTCCTTTTTGCGCATAACTGTAAGTACGCGGCGCAGCGCCTCCACCGCTTGCTCCAGTCACAGGCTCGAGTTTGCGTAAGAACCAGGGATCGAGTTCGGGCTCACGTCCGCCGACCGATGGCTGTGCAGTTGAGAGGTGCAAGGTGACGCCTTTCCAGTCTTCGCCGGTGGATTGGCGCACGGTGCCATAGTAAGCGACATCAAGTGTCTTCGCTTTGACGTTCGCACGGATGTCGTATGACGGTTCCCAGTAAGGACCGCTGACAATATAGGAAAGATTAAGCGTAGCGTCGACGGCACCTTTGGCTTCGACGGTTACGCGAGCGACGTTGCGGGTGCGCTGACCTGAACCGCGTAACTCAGCGAGTTCGCGACGAACTTGGTCTGCGTCTTTGGCGTTGTCGCGTTGCTTATCAACGAGCGCGAGAGCTTCTTCATCAAGGGCCGCAAGTTTGCCTGCATGGTAGTCAACAAACCCGCTCCATTTCGTAGGGTCGAGATCGGGATTGGGTGAGTCTTTGCCTGCACTCGTTAAACGCCCCAGAATTTTGTCGAGTGCGTCTTTGCGGGTAGCGACGCGTTGTACGGCACGCGTGAGTTCTTCCTTCTGACGTTCCAGTTGGCGCAAGCGGTCGGTTAGCTGGCGAACTTTATCATTCGGGATATCGACGGTTTGAATGGTTTCGCCGCGGATATCAACGAGGGTAAATTCTCCGGTGCCGTTGGCGCGCACGGAATTCAAGTCGGTTGCGGCTGGAAGGTTGTCGAACGTTAGCACATGCGTGCCTGCTTCGAGGTGTACCTTGGCGTGTCGAGTGACTTCAGCCCGGTCGGCGTAGACAGTCACTGCAGAGATAGCCGCATCGGGTTTGAGGTCAGCGGCATGTAGCATGCTGATAGTAGCCAACAAGGTGAGGGCAGGGGTGCGCATAGGAGTGTGTCTAAAGTAGCGTCACCCCTCCCCAGTGCAATCTGTCAAAACGGGATATTGTTTACCAGGGCTCGTCGCGTAACTGCTGGGAGTCGCAACTAGGACAGTGTTGTTTGGCTGAGAGTGCCCGTCCTGCGGTGTAAAACCCGCCCGCTATTGGGCTGCAGATCCAATAAAAGAGTTCGGTCAGAACGCTGCCGCTTTTTTGCTCCACAGGCTCGTTGAATCGGGCACCACACCGCTCGCATGTATAGCGCAGGTGATTATCAGGTTTGGGTCGACGGGTTTCGGGTGGATTAAAGGTCGAACCAATGGGTAGCCATCGGGTCATGCCCTTTTTCCACCAGTGGTCGGTAGGGAGGATTTGTCGAAGAGCTACCAAGGCAGTCACGGCATGCTCGTCGTGCTCCCCGATGATTTTGCCATTTCGTGCGATATGGATCTTCGCCATTTGTGTACGAGAATTCTTGCAGAACAATTTTGGGGTGCAAGGGGGATTGCGGGTTTCGTCTTGTTTCCGTGGGGGCTAACAGGTTAGACATCCGGGTTCCCGGTTCCCGGGACTTGGCACCTATGAAGCGTACCCATAACTGCAACGCCTTGCGTCCCTCTGACGCTGGCAAGACCGTCACCCTCGTCGGCTGGGTTGATACCAAGCGCGATTTAGGCGGCGTCACATTTGTCGACCTCCGCGATCGTGAAGGCGTGACGCAGGTCGTTTTCAATCCAGGCGCTGCCGGCATCCAGGAGCTCGCTCAACGTTTAAAGACGGAATCGGTTATCGAAGTCGCAGGCGTGGTTCGTGCCCGAACAGCTGAAACTGTTAATTCGAAACTCGCTACCGGTAGCATCGAGGTCGCTGCTACTTCGCTGACCGTTCACAATGTCTGTGCGGACCTACCGTTCCCGATGGACGACGATAAGGCGGATAAGGTGAATGAAGACCTTCGTCTTGAATATCGATTCCTCGACCTGCGCCGTCCGCGTAATCTTGGCCTACTTAAAATGCGCGCTCAAGCTGCACGCTCAATTCGTGCTGAACTTGACGGACAAGGATTCCTCGAGGTCGAGACACCGACGCTTTTTAAGAGCACCCCTGAGGGCGCGCGCGAGTTTCTCGTACCAAGCCGCGTTAATCCCGGTGAATTCTACGCGCTCACGCAATCACCCCAGCAGTATAAACAGATGCTGATGGTTGCAGGTGTGGAGCGTTACTACCAGATGGCACGTTGTTACCGCGACGAAGATTTACGTGCGGATCGTCAGCCCGAATTTACCCAGGTCGACCTCGAGATGTCGTTCATCGATCGCGAGGACATGTACCGTCTCATCGAGGGTGTCCTCAAGCGTACGTGGAAGGAAACGCTTGGTATTGATATCCCAACGCCTTTCCCGCGGATGTCTTACCAAGAAGCGATGGATCGCTTCGGTATCGACAAGCCCGACACGCGCTTTGCTTTTGAGATTCAGGATTTTACAGATCTCTTTAAGGCTTCGGCATTCAAGGTCTTTGCTGCCGCCGCCAATACACCTGGTTCAGTTGTCCGTGCGATTAACGCCAAGGGTCTCGCCGACATCACTCAGGGAGAACTGACCAATCTCGAAACCATTGCGAAGGCAGCTGGTGCCAAGGGTCTCGCCTTTATTAA
>CANHHS010000083.1 GCA_947460445.1 Opitutia bacterium
CTAGGTATCGGTGATAACATATGCCTAGCTTCATTGAGTAAACTTGGGAGCAGTGGATTTATTTCACCCAGCCAGCGATCGCGTCATACCCAGGAATGGATTCAGAAACTCGGTATCCGTTGTGAGAATCCCGATCAACCGATTGGTCGCCTCTCAGGGGGCAACCAGCAAAAGGCTGCACTTGCCCGCCTGCTCGAAGCCGACTGCGATATTCTACTCCTCGATGAACCCACCCGCGGTATTGATATCGCTGCAAAAGCTCGCATCTACGAGGCCATTGATCGCCTCGTAACCGACCCTGTACGCCCACGTGCCGTCGTCATGGTAAGCTCTTACTTACCTGAACTTCTGGGTACGTGCGACCGGATTGCCGTCATGAAACGGAATGGGCTAGGTCAAGCCCACCCCTTAAGCGAAACTTCCGCCGAAGCATTGATGGCTGAAGCAACGGGGAATAGTTAATAACTTTATGAGCCAAACTACCAACGATTCATCTGCATCAAGCCCTAAGCGTTTGGAACGCTTCATGCATACGTTCGGCCCTCTCCTCGCACTGGCTGTCGTATGGATTGGATTTGGATTACTCGAAAGCTATTTGCAGCACACAGCGTTTCTCCATTCGGCAATCTTCACGCCTGATGCCGTAAGCCAAGTCGTCCAACAGTCCGTCGTCATTGGCATCGCAGCAATTGGGATGACATTGATTATCATCTCAGCAGGTATCGATTTATCCGTCGGCTCTGCCATCGCTCTTTGCTCAATCGTCGGAGCCAAGCTCATCGTCAGTGGACAAGGACCCCTCACGGTTGTCGCAGGGACCTTAATCACCGGCGCCCTCTGCGGACTTGGTATCGCACTACTCGTGGTGCGCATCCGACTGATTCCTTTCATCACCACCTTGGGCACACTACTCGTATTACGAGGACTTGCCCTTGCCCTTGCCAATTCACAGCCGATCAACGTTCAAGATTCTGCTTGGCTGCGCTTCTGGCTCAACGGGTTACCTGTGGGCTGGAAATGGCTGATTATTCCTCCCGGCGGCTGGCTGATGATTGGATTAGCACTACTTGTGTCACTAGCACTACGCTTCACTGTTTTTGGACGTCATATTTTTGCGGTAGGATCCAATGAACAAACCGCGCGACTGTGCGGCGTTGCGGTTGATCGCGTAAAAATTTGGGTCTACGTAATCGGGGGAATCTTTGCGGCCATTTCAGGACTGATGCTTGCCTCCAACCAAGGCCAAGGAGACCCGACGGGTGCAAGTGGCTACGAGTTAGACATCATCGCAGCCGTCGTCATTGGTGGTGCTTCTTTAAATGGGGGCATCGGCTCAGTCTTTGGCTCACTCGTCGGTGCACTTATTATGACGGTTATTCGCGTAGGTTGCGGTCTCAATGGCATTGAAGAAAGCACAACGCGCATCGTGACGGGCACCATTATCGTGGTAGCCGTACTGGTGGATCGACTGCGCCAGCAAACTGGCAAGGCGTAAGCCTTAGCGGCGGGGGAACCAGCAGTCCGGCTGCATGCAGGATTTTAACTGATCACCCGTCAGCCGGGTGATCTTACCTGTCACACTATCTGCCAATGAAAGCCAGTAACGATCACCGCCGCGCTGTTGAGATTGAACAACGATATGGCGTCCATCCGCACACCACGCACCGCGCGAATATGCCACACTGCCTGTACCTTGAGCCGCAACCGTGAGTGAGCCTTTGGCTAAATCAAGAACTGCGACACTGTTGGTGCCTTCGGAGGCCTGGGTGAAACAAATTAGATTACGATCTGCACGATTCCAGCACGGCTCACTGGCATAACCCCCGCCGGTGGAAAGCTGAGTTGGGCTCCCACCTGTCGCAGGAATAACATACAAGCGCGGCGACCCGCTTGAACCTGAGGCAAAAATAATCTGTGTGGTGTCAGGCGACCACGAAGCATCCGACTCCACCCGATCATCTGTACGCAGAATACAACGTCGTGCGCCGCCGTTGGCGTCACTCACATAGAGATCAAGGGTCTTACCTTGGTTCGATGAGCAAAAAGCTATACGTGAGCCATCAGGCGAAGCTGAGCCTCCGGTAAGACTGCCGCGCATACCGGCAATCAATGGACGGGCTTCGCCGAACGGGTAAGGCGCGATGTAAAGATCGGGCAGTCCTTTGGCATAACTCACAAAGGCGACGCGGTTACCATCTGCCGACCAACGCGGTCCAAGATTTTCACAACGTAATTGAGTGAGCGGCCTCACATTATTCATCAAAAGGCTTCCGGCGTAGACGTCGCGCTTACCGCCACCAAATGTTGAAAGAAAGGCGATGCGCGTGCTGGCAAAAAGCGGCTTCAAATTAAAACGTCGTCCGAGACCAACCACAGCAGCATCCGCAGCCTGTAGGGAAATTTCGGAAACATCACGTCCTTGAATTTCTGTATTAAAAGCAAAGGCAGGATTCTCGCAGCTTACGCGCGCAGTGTTACCCGCACGATCAACGGTTACGCGGACAGAACCTGAAGTAACGACTGAGAAGTTTCCGTGCATCGCTAAAGCGGCGCGGACAAGGGAGACCACTTCGGCGTCTGTACCGCGTACTTCAACTTGAATTCTCTGTGCAGCTAATTCGGCATTCACATCTTGCTCAATTCGCACCTGAGCAGGGAGCTGTCCGATAATGGAGAGGCAGAAAGATAGAAAGAAAGCGGTGCGCATGATGAAAAGGTGTTGGAATAGCGACGTTAGGCCTCAACTTAATGACGAAAGTCTGACCGACTTCAACCTCACACCATGGCTCTCGATACTGCTACCGCTCAACAGGCCCTCCGTACCGTCCGGTACCCAGGGTTTAGTCGCGATATCGTTTCCTTCGGTCTCGTAAAAGGGATTGAGGTTTCCGCAGAGGGTAAGGCTGTCGTGGGGCTGTCCGTAACGACAGCTGATCCTGAAATCCCAAAAAAGCTCTATGCCGAAGTGGAGGCCGCCCTGCTCCAAGCTGGCTTTATTGCTCCCGAAATCGCCTTAACCGTCACCGTCCCTAAAACCAGCCCTACCGCCGCCCAAGTCGTCACCGGACCCACCTCAGAAGCTGGAGTGGGTAAAGTTAAAGCCATCATAGCCATTGCTAGCGGAAAGGGCGGCGTTGGGAAATCAACGGCCTCAGTCAACCTAGCGGTCGCACTCGCTCGCATCCTCAGTGATCGCGGAAAACCAGGTAAGGTTGGCTTGATGGATTGTGATATTTATGGGCCTTCAGTGCCCCTGATGCTCGGCGTCCGTGGTCGCCCCCAGATTGAGGGCGATGTGCTTTTGCCGCCCGAAAACTTTGGCGTTAAAACCATCTCGATGGGGCTACTCATTGATGAAGATGCTCCGGTCATCTGGCGCGGGCCAATGATCATGAAGACGATCTCTCAATTCGCATCGAATGTTCGCTGGGGCGAACTCGACGTCCTCCTCGTCGACCTCCCCCCGGGCACAGGCGATGCTCAACTTTCCATTGCCCAATCGATGGCCTTGGCTGGCGCCGTGATTGTGACAACCCCGCAAACAGCAGCGGTTACCGTGGCACTACGCGGCGCGGCTATGTTCGGAAAAGTCAACGTGCCGATTCTTGGGGTTATCGAAAACATGAGTTACTTCGAGGATGACCAAGGGCGGCGCCAATACCTCTTCGGCCAAGGCGGCGGGCAAAAAGTTGCCGCACAACTTGATGCTGAATTTTTAGGAGAAATCCCACTCGATGCGAATGTCCGCCAAGGCGGTGATTACGGCATCCCCGTAGTCATCAGTCATCCAGATTCACCTTCTGGAAGAGCTTTTCATGCCCTTGGACTGCGTCTTTTGCAACTTTTGGGACAATAAACCAACACAGTTGCCTTTTAAGGGAAACCCCACAGGTTGAATGCCGTGAATACGAGTGTCCAATCGGGCATGAACAGTGGAGACCCACTGACTAACTCGTCGTCGCTTTACGCTGAGTTCTTAGCCGAAAAAGACGAAATCCTCCGTCATAAGTGGATCGAGTCCGAGAAGGCAGGCCGCGATATAGGTTTTGAACGTGCTTTACTCGACTGGATTCGCAATCACCGGGCGATGTGGCGTTCAGCTCGGCGAAAAAATAAATAACCTAGACGCAAAAAAGCCGTCCTAGAGGACGGCTTTTTTATTCCAAAGAAGATTGGAGCTTATCCCTTAATCTCTTTGTGGAGGGTGTGGCGGCGCAACGAAGGGTTGTACTTGAGCTTCTCAACCTTCTCTTGCTTGGTCTTCTTGTTGCGGGTCGACATGTAGCGAGAAGGGTTCTTCTTCTCTTTACGGGCTTCAGTGCACTCGAGGATGATGATTTCGCGGGCCATAGTTGTAAGGTGTTAAGAGGGTTCTTGATAGGAAGCCACAGCCACCGAGCAAGGTGAAAAGGGCTTTAACGCCTTACTTTCGAGGGATAGCATCAAAAACCAGCACCTCAAAGGGCTGTAATGTTACCTTAACCGCCTCGCCACGACTTAAGGTGAGGGTTTTAAGCCGTTGATCGGCATAAGGGCTTCGGAGGTCAAAGACCCCCGGAACCCCCGCTGGTAAGTCAAAGACCTCGCCGGCCTCTAAGGATATCTCTTTAGGGCTCTCACTGGGATTGCGCACCATCAGCGTGCCCTGACGTGGCGCCCAGGCAGCATAACCATAGGGCTCAAGTTTAAGCGGGTCTCCGCCGACCCAGTGAGCATCGCGCAAGACGTCAGCTCGAGCATGTGCCCATTTAGCTGCCTCGGCCACCGCGTCCCACGAAGCGGCTGTCATCATCGATGGGGTTAGGTACAATTCCTGAAGCATGGCGCCGTTCGCAAAATAGGACCTCGCCTCATTTTTTAAATCAGGACCAGCTTTACCGACTTTTTCTCCCTGAAAAGCGCGCCCGTGAACAATGCCATGGTGCATCACGGAGTTCAGTGGGTATAGCGGCGACTTTTCGACAAAGAGTTTCCGGCAATAACCATCGCGGAAGGTTAACCATTTTTCGCGATCATCTCCCTGCCCTGTCCAGCCGACATCTGAGCTGCCGTTACGCCAAGTGGTATCAATGTGATTAAGCCAAAACGGTGAAGGCCACGTGCCGACTGTCACGTTGATAAATACCGATGGATTTTCGACGCGTAATCGACGGGCAACTTCAAGTAGCGCCATAAAGTGAGGACTCACGCCTTCACCTGCCCTGTCCCACTTAAATGCATTAACCCCAGCCTGGCGCATCAATTGCAAGCAGCGCTCTTCAAACCATTTGCGGTAACCTGGATAAGCTAAGTCGAGCTTAGCCTGAGGCGGAATTAATCCCATGCGCTGCGCATGTGCTGTGCGTTCTTTATCCCCACCATAGCCACCCAGCGGGGAAATCCAGATACCAAGGTGCGCGTCGACCTTGCCCATCTCGGAGCTCAAACCGGCAAGACCCTTCGGGAATCGTTTTAGGTTATCCGCCCAAAGCCCCAGCGAAACATCATCCCAACCATCATCGACGAGATAGGATTTCACTGGTACGCCACGCTTCCGCACAAGTTCTGTATCAAATGCCTTCACAACATCTAACATACCCTGACGGTCCACGCTGAATCCAAGGTCATACCAGCAATTGTAGTGCAAGAAAGGCTGTGAAGCACGAGCCCGCTCGCGTTCGATATAACGCAAGAATCCACGCCGTAACTGACCCTCAACCGCAACCCCTACCACAGACCCAAAGGCATAAGTCTGGTCTTTTTCAATTTTCAACTCGCAGGCGAAACCTTGGCGAACCCCTTCTGGATCAACGCGCTGAGTTGCACCGGGCATTTCAACACCTGCAAAAAAACCGCCACCTGCGATTGGAGAACCTGGCACGGTTCCGATGACCGAAGCACTCGGCAACCTTAACTCATTCATCTCAACACCATGCAGAACGACGAGGCGCTGAGGGGATACCAGGCGCAAGGTTTGTCGAAAGTAATTTGACCCATCGCGCAACTCTGCACGCCAAAGTACATGCAACCCTGAAGTCGAAATGAGTTCAGCCTCTAGAGCCGCTCCCGAAAGTGTCTCTGCCATACGACTGCTCTTCGGCATCGGTGCCAAACGGGTGATGCGCGGGGCGCCTGTCAGACGGAAATCGGATGCCAATTGGTCGCCTGCAGGGTATAGCGAAAGTTGCGGAGTCACCTCGCGTTCACCGGAAGCCGTTGTGACATTAAGAGTGCCCTTACCGTCGCGCACTCCGACCAGGATAAATTTAGCTCCTTCTTCCCAGACAAGCGCCAAGCCAGGCCCCCACGACATGCCTTGATCGGTGTCTTTATCGATACGAGCCGTTACCACTTGCGTACCCTTCGGAAAAGCAAACTCGCGTACGGCTGCATGGTGAGCTGGACCGTCCAACGAAATAACACCGGCGACAGCACTGTTCGTCGGACGGAGCAGTTCGATGGTGCAATGGCCGACGGGGCCTCCATCTGGATTGTTCTTAGCCTGCGCTTTTAAATTCATCTTCCCACAACGCACGAGCTTCGGCTCACCAACAAAATCTTTGCGCGGAAAACTCGCGATTTCGACGGCCGATGACCCTGGCTTACTAATAACGACCACCACGCGGGTTTCCTCGAGAACAATACTGGCTTCAATTTGCGGTGGCAGCGGCGTCGGCGCTTGTGTGGTTAAACGGAAAAGCTCTGCAGTTGATTGATCGATTTTTAGCCCAGTCA
>CANHHS010000084.1 GCA_947460445.1 Opitutia bacterium
AGATAGCATCGATGCCCATTGCGCCAACGGCACTGAGATCGGGCCCCAATGACTGCCCTTCCCCGCGAATTAAGTGACAGGTCTGACAGACCGCAGCGAGTGCTTTGCCTTGGGTAAGACTTCCTGACGTTTTTGCTAAAGCACCAAAGTGGACGAAGTTTGCATCAAGCTTGGTTGCTTCTTCTGCCGAGAGAATACGCGGGCCGTCCGACGTCATCGTCAGCTGAATCGACTTTGGTAACGCAGCCCAACCCTCGCTACCTCGCGTCGCATAAATCAGGCCATCGGGTTTAGCGGTGGTTGCGAAGCGACGATCAAAGCTGGACCGAATTTCGGCTGCCGTACGTGCACGTTGCCAAACACGGATGTCAGAAATCTGGCCGGCGAATCCGCCTGCTGCAGTCGACCAACCGACTTGTGGGCGATCCACGACACGTAAATCCGTTTGAGCAGAAGTGCCTTCCAATTCTCCATTAACGTACAGTGCATAATGCCCTTTATCATCGCGAACCACGGCAAGGTGCACCCAGTGCTCTTCAGAGACAGGACGACGAGCGATAACCACATCACCTAGGGGTGGATAGAGGTAAATGCGTGGTACAGATACGGCGAGGTTAACATCGATGACGCCGCTCAAACCAAAGAGCCCGTCGGCATTCGTAATGCCGGCAGAGGCTTTGAACCAGGTCTCAAAGGTATAAGCACCTTCGAGTTTAACCGGTAAAGTGAAACGCGCATTATCTGAACCATCAAACGTCGCAATGGTCGCAACCTTATCACCCAACTTCTTCAGCAACTCATTTAACAGAGAGTTACCAGCCAGTTGCACCTGAAGTCGCTCGATTGCTTTAATATCAAGGTCCGCCAAGGGGATTTTATCTTTCGAAAGCGCTTCGACTAGCGACAGGGATCCTTCTTTGGTACGTACCCATTGCTCGATCACATGGGCACGCATAGCTGCATTTAACTTCGGCCAAAGGCCTAACAGTAAGTTGCTGGCTTCTGGCTTCTTGCAGACAGCCAGAGCGGTAAGTGCCTCGCGCCGAACATTCGCAGAACTATCTGCAGTGTAATTCATAAACACCGCAGGGTCACCGCCACGGAAAGAGGCCAGCGCCTTTAAGACGGCAACAGATTCTTCGACTTTTTTAGACCTATCCAAGACGGCAGCTAAATCAGATTCTAAATCGCTGAGTGCAAACGCCTCAGCCAGTGCTGTGGCAAGCGCTGTCGGCGCACCACCACGCGGAAGCATCTCACGGGCAGCAGGCACAATCAGCGGAGCAACTTTTACCGGGTCGAGATTCGATTTATAATCTATTAAAGCCAAAGCGACGGCTTCTTGAGATTTCTCATTTACCAAGGCAGCTTTAAATACCTCAAACGCTTCGGGATTATTGGCAGCCTTTAAAAGTGTAACCAACTCTTCCTTATTCGGGGCACGATCAAGTTTTGAAAGGATTCGAGGGACATAGACGCCCGCCTTTACAGGGGGAAGCGCCTGGACCATCCACAATGCAGCTTCTGGATTGATGTCTGCCAATCGTTCTGCCGTTAGCCACTTCGCAAGTTCATCCTGTTGGCGCTCGAGGTGCAGTCGGATTAAGTAACGCTCGAAAAGTCGGTCGTAGGCAGCGCCGACGGGAATCTTCCGCTTGGCGTTTTGTGTTGAGGGTGCCAGAGGGGCGTCAATGACAGGCTTAATCATTCGCAGCAAAAGCTCTAAAGCCTCGTTCGGCGCCTTCGAGATACGTCGACCCGCGAGCTTAATGACCTCTTGGCGGACGGTTGCATCGGGGTCTTCGGCACACGCCGCTGCCAAGGCAATCACTTGAGCGGAGTCGCTATCCGCATATTCATTTAACGTCCGTAGGGCTTCACGTCGTATGTTACGCGAGGGATCCGTAAGCAAGGTGCGCACCAGGGTTGCATCGCGCAAACCGAGCCCCTCGAGTGCCCACAAAGCAGGAATGCGCTGGGCAGGGGTACGACCGCGATTCACGACCATCGTCCGAAGCACCGGTTCAAGGATATTGTACTGGCGATCTACAATCGTCTGCCAAGCAAGGTGCGTGCGGGCGGAACTTTCTGTACCGAGCATTTTTACGAGCTCCTGTGGTGCAACTGTCGTAAAATCCGGAACGGGCAAGGGTGCGAAATCGCGGTGACGGACCCGCCAGATACGACCGCGGGTTTTATCACGCTCAGGGTGATTACGTGGTACCTCGTTATGGCTGATAATTTTGTTATACCAATCGACGATATAAAGACAGCCATCAGGACCAGCCTTCACGGCAATCGGACGGAACCAAGGGTCTGAAGAAGTCACTAAGTCAAAACCGCGCTGGTAGCGAAAACCTTCACCATCGCGTATGATACGTACAGACTGCACTGAGCCAACAATTGGGTTAGCAACCCATAGTAGATTTTCTGCTTCAGCAGGCCAACGTCCACGATCCGCAATCGCTAGTCCGCTCAGCCCTGAACCTCCCATACGGAAGTCGGTCGCTGTACCAGGGAACTCGGGAGCATAGGAGGGCCATTGAGCGTTCGAGCATCCAGGATAATTGGCATACTCATGAAACGGCATCGCCGGAAAACCATAGTCATTAGCTTCTTGAATCCAGCACTCGCCTTCTTCGGTTAAAGCCAATCCCCAGATATTACAGGGACCATTACTGGTAATATCGAAACTGGAACCGTCGGGCTTAAACTTTGCCATACGCGTCTGGTCGAACTTCGTGACCGCACCATCCGTACCTTTCACTTTGCCATAATTGAAAGCACCTTGAGCCAACCAAATCCACCCGCCGGGTGCCCGCGTAAACTGGTGTGGCATCAGGTGCGAATCTTGTACGCCAAAACCTGAAAGCAGGACTTTTCTTTTATCGGCACGTCCATCGCCATCCGAATCTGTGAGCTGTACGATATCTTCTCCATGGTGAACGATAGCCGTATCACCGTTGCCCATCGGCAAGAGTCCTGTTGGTATAGCTAATCCCTCCGTAAAGACGCGAGGCTTACCCACAATGCCAGTATCGGAGCGATCAAAGACTAAAACTTTGTCGCGGGCCCGTGAGGCATAGAGAGCGGCAGCGACGGCAGGGGATTCGTTTCCATCCACTGGGTACTCCAGTGCGGTCATTGTCCACATCCGGCCATGCTGATCCCAATCGACGGTTATAAACTTTCCTGTGTCCGCCGATTCCGTCGCCACTAATTCAATTTCGTAACCAGGGGGTAAAGTGAATGTCTCTTTCTGCTCTTCGGCAGTTAAGGGCGAAGACTTGGGTTTAGCTTGTTTCGGAACTTTTGGGCCCGACGAAGCAAGGGGCTTCAGTTTGAGATTCCTGAACTCAACTTGAGTTTTACCGCCACCATGAAGCTGTAAGCCGATATGACCTGAACGCGGAATCGCTGAATCAAGTTCGGTATAGTCAAATCCAGGCTGCTCATTCACCCATGCCTGGAGGCGCCCACCCGATGCCACAATGCGGTAATAATTCCACTGGTTATCTAAAATAGGCACAAAAGGCTTTTTAGGACCTGCGAGAACTTTGTTACGTCGAGACTCGTCGTAAAGCTTCCCCCAGTACTCAGTACCAACGTCAGCTTGGTAGCCCGACATCTCATCGGAGTTCGGAACGCGTTCGGACCGGAATTGTAAACCCGAATTCGAGAAGCCACCCCCGGTGTGCATTCTAACTTCAAATGTTAGTTCAAAATTTTCGTAACTCTCAGTGGTTACCAGAAAAACATTCTGTTTCTGAGTACGTTCTGTACTCCCGCCCACAATACATTCGTTCGTAATATCGACGTGCCAGACAGTGGGGTCGCCCTCCCAGCCCTTTAGCGTCTTTCCATCAAAAAGACTGATAGGGTCTGCCGCCAACGTAGCACTCAAGAACACGCCCAGTGCACCTAAAATATGCCGAGGAGACTGCATGGTGCTATGACAGCAAATAAGACTCCCCGTTCCGACACTTATTTTGTCGGCAAACCTCGCAACCACGTCACCCACCCTGCGGGTAATCCGCGCGTCTGTGCACCGCGGACAATTTTCTCGTGGTATGTTTTGGCCGGAAGGTGTGGACCCGTCGGATCAATCACCCGGTAGAGCTGTACTTCCATCGGGCAATCTTGCACGCCACCTTCCCAAACCGAAATGCGCATACGTCGATAACCCTCGCCAATAGCTTCATCGAGACGAATCCAGTCGGCTACGGTCATCTCATAAACAAAGCCCCAAACCCCAATACCAAGTTCGTCAGCAACGACATCTTCGGAACCCCCACCCCACATTGGACTTGGGTACGAAAAACGCAAAGTATGTGCAGACAGAAAAGCTTTTCCACGCGCCTGCGCACCTGGGCAACGCCGGGAGATTTGACCTGCATCGAGGTCCGAACCGTAAGCGAAATAAAACCTACTCATCAGGTCTTTATCTTCTAAGTCTCTGAACCTGTCGCAAGTGAGGAATGCCTTTGGGCTCGCAACTTTTACCCCAAAAATGTGTTAATAAGGCATGCGCGCGCTGACTTTATTCGCACTCCTAACGACGGCGGTATTTGCCGCAAACCCCGTTGTCATCGAAGGTTCATGGACGAATCAGGCCTCGGGACGCGTCATCGCCTACCGTGCCCGCATTCCAGCTGAAAGTGGGAAAAGGCCCACTGTACTTATTTCACACGGTCTCGGCGGCAGCATGGACGGCATGGAATACCTCGGCACTTACTGGGCAGCCCATGGCTACCTTGTCATCCATCTACAACATCCGGGATCTGATTCTTCGATTATCAAGGGCATGTTGTTGGACCGAGAAAATACCCTCAAAGCCGCCACCTCGGCAGAAGAATTCAAGGCCCGTATCCAAGACGCCAAAGTCGCACTTGATAAATTGCGCACCACTCCAGGCCTTTCTGAACATTACGATGCAGGCGAAGTTGCCATCTGCGGACACTCCTATGGCGGCCGTACATCGCTCGCACTTTCGGGCGAACGCTACCCAACGGCCCCTGGCGTTGATTTTTCGGATCCACGCATTCGCGCAGCCATTGTACTCTCACCTCCTCCTTACTCTGGTGCAGAACGATTCTCGTTTATTGGTATTCCGCAGTTTCATTGGACAGGAACCGCTGACACCACTCCAGTCGAAGAAAGCAAGGACCCTGCCCTCCGGATGTGCCCGTGGAGAGAATCTTCCACACCCAGCAGCTACCTCGTCGTTCTCGACGGAGCGGATCACATGACATTTTCAGGGCGCCTACCCTTAATGGATAAAGACCAACGAAAGAACTATGTCCACTGGCACGCTATCCTTGCGGAAGCGACCACCCGTTTTCTAGACGCAACCTTACAAGCCAACAAAGATGCCAAGGTTTGGTTGGACGGAGAAGGCTTAAGCAAACTTCTCGGACCGAAAGACAAACTCGAACGTCGGAAATAAAGCTTAGAACTTTCGGCTTAAACCAAGATAGACCGAACGCGGTGCTGCCGGGTAACCAATACTGGTAAGCTCCGCTCTTTCATTCGTTAGATTCTCGACCCGCAAAGAAAGATCCATTGCGTCACTTACGCTATAACGCATCCACAGACGAAATTGCAGTGAGTTTGGTAAATCCACACGATTGCCGGTATTAAAATCAAAATCTTCGCGCCCATGCAGCCAGGTAGCCGCAAGACCGAAGACACAGATGCTGGAAGGTCGGAGCTCCACGCCTGTACTCAAAGCTAAGTCAGGTCGACGCAGAAGCCTTTCGCCAGCAGCGACTACACCTAGATAGTCTGACAGTGCTTTAGCCTCGAGCCACGTTGCAGTCCCGAAAAGTCGCCAACCAATCGCAGGGCGCACTTCTGCACCAAGTTCCAGGCCACGCGTACGTGCCTTACCGATATTAAATGTGCGGTAGTTATCGGCAGGGTCGTAATCGATGAGATCACTTAGTGCATTTTCAAATACAACGGCGGTCCACGCTACTCCAAATGGCCCTTCGGCAGCATGCCGTATGCCAATTTCGGTCGAGAGATTTGATTCAGGCCGCAGCGGCTTATTCTGCGACGTGCCATAGGCTAAATCATTAGCGGCGGGAGCGCGAAAAGCAGTGGCGACCTTGGCCTGCAAGGTCAGACCAGACTGCAGGGCACGGAGCCAGGAAAATTCATAAGATGCTTTGCCGCTGTAATCCGTGAAGCTGTCTTTACGTAATCCAATACGCAGGCGGTCGGTGTCGGTAACTTTCCAATCTGTACGCAACCACGCACCGAAACCTTCCTGGGTGTCGCGCCAGTTGAGCGAAAGAGGGTCGAGGGCCTTTTGATCGAAGGTCGTCGACTCATAGGTTAAACCATAGCCTAAGGTGAGTTGTCGGTTGATCTCCGATTCGCCGAGTGCGGTTAATTCGTCGCGACCTAATAAGAATCGCTGGTGATAAAGGTAATCTCCGTAAAAAGATGTACCATCGACAAAGCTTGTGACGGTTGATTCTGAGTGCGCCCAGAATACTTCACCCCGAAAGCCGTTTCGCTCCCACTGTATGCCCGGAGAAATCAGCCAACCAGTATCTTCCTGCCAATCATTGGGGTCATCGCGACC
>CANHHS010000085.1 GCA_947460445.1 Opitutia bacterium
AAATCTCTCAACTTTACGGACGAAAAATTCTTAGTGAATCTCAGCAATGAAACCCTCACCGCTGACCGCGTAATCCTTGCCTGTGGCGGGGGTGCTTCAGCGGGTGGACATGCCCTCGCAACATCCCTGGGTCATACGCTTGAACCCCTCGTCCCTTCCCTTTTTACGTTCAACATTAAGCACGCGTTACTCGCCGATCTGTCAGGCCTCTCGGTTGAAGATGCCGTTGTTTGGGTCGACGGTCTCAAACTGCGCGAACGTGGACCCATCCTGATTACACATTCCGGCTTAAGTGGTCCCGGCATTCTTAAGCTTTCGGCGTGGGGTGCACGCCTGCTCTCGGATTGTGCATACCAGTTTACACTCAAGATAAATTTTGTGCCGACAGTCGATGCCAGCCAAGTGGCCGCAACTTTAGCTTCTTTGCGCATCAAGGAGCCACGCAAACAGGTGACGACTTGGAATCCCTTCGGAATACCCGCACGTCTTTGGGAGCGATTGGTGGAGGCTGCTGGCATTTCTGAAGGGATGACGTGGGCAAACTTGAGCGCCGAAGGAGCCCAATCACTTGGCAATGGGTTAACGTCGACCGAATTACCCGTCAGCGGAAAGAGCACCCATAAAGAAGAGTTTGTAACATGCGGCGGCGTCCGCCTCCGTGAAGTCGACTTTCGCACCATGGAAAGCAAGGTGACGCCAGGGCTCTACTTCGCAGGCGAAGTACTCGATGTCGACGGCGTGACGGGGGGGTTTAATTTCCAGGCAGCGTGGACGACAGGGTGGCTCGCCGGACAGTCAGCCGCAGAATAAAGCGAGGATTACGCCTTTAGTCTTTAGTTCTGAGGCTTTGTTCTCTTTACCCAAGTCTGTGTTAACCATTTCCAACATCTCGAAGTCCTATGGACCGAAGGAGCTTTTCTCCGAAGTGACGCTAAGCATTAGCCGTCGGGAACGCCTTGGGCTCGTTGGTGCGAATGGTGCCGGAAAATCCACCCTCTTCCGCATCATCCTCGGCACTGAAGAACCAGACACAGGATCTGCCGAATGGGAACGTGGTTCTGACTTTGGTTTCTTACCGCAAGAAAGCGCCCCCGTTGGCGATGAAACAATTATTGAAATTGCCACAGCTGGTAGCGCCTTCCAGGCAGGCGATCCTTACGACATCGATTGGTCATTGGAACCACGGGCCAAGAAAGTTCTCGCTGGCCTTGGGTTCCGTGAGAGCGATTTTGATCTTCCCGCCAAAACCTTCTCGGGTGGTTGGGTGATGCGCGCTCACTTAGCACGACTCCTCGTCAGCGAGCCGACATTACTTCTTCTCGACGAACCAACCAATCACCTCGACCTCGAAGCCCTGCTTTGGTTTCAAGAGTATCTTACACGCTACCCAGGTGGCCTTGTGGTTATCTCACACGACCGTGCCTTCTTAAACGCCCTCTGTAATGGCATGCTTGAGCTGCGCGGCGGACGCCTCCATCGCTACCAAGGTAACTACGACGCCTTCCTTCTGGAGCGCGTAGCGCGCAAAGAGCAGCAAGCCTCAGCCTATCGCAACAGCCAACGCGAGATTGCCCACCTCCAAACCTTCGTGGATCGCTTTGGCGCCAAGGCCTCGATGGCTTCGCGAGCGAAGTCGAAGGAGAAACAAATAGAGCGTCTCGAAGCAAAAGCTCCGGAAGAACCTGAAGACGACCTTAAGCGCATTCACTTCCGCTTCCCGCAGCCACCGCGTTCAGGCCTGAAGGTGATGAAGATGAAACATGTGCAGCAGTCCTACGGAGACCACGAAGTTTACCGCGACCTCAACCTTGAACTCGAGCGTGGTGACCGGATTGTCCTGGTCGGACCCAATGGTGCCGGCAAATCAACCTTACTCAAAATCATGGCGGGTGCAGTTCCGATTCAAGGCGGCGAACGGGAAATCGGGAGCAATGTGCACATCGGCTATTTCGCGCAAAATCGCCTCGATAACTTAAACACCAAAGTCTCCGTATTGGAGAATGTCATGGAGATGCGCACGGCCGACTACCCCCTAACCGAAGAACACGCTCGGGCGGTGCTGGGCGCATTCCTCTTCCGTAAAGACGACGTCTACAAACCTGTCCATGTACTTTCCGGTGGTGAGAAATCACGCTTAGCACTCGTGCGTCTTCTGGTGCGACCTCCCAATGTCTTATTGATGGACGAACCGACAACGCACTTAGATCTCGTTTCAATCGATGCCTTGATTGAGGCGCTCAAAGTTTTCGAAGGCACCCTCGTCTTCATTAGTCACGACGTCCATTTCATCCGCGCGATTGCCGGCAAGGTCATCCACGTCCACTCAGGACGGATTACCCCGTATGCAGGCGGCTATGATTATTACCTCGAGAAATCGAAGGCCAAAGGTGAACGCGAAGCTCTCACCGCCGGCCTCACTGATGCACGCCCGGTGCAAAATCGCCCCGCGGCAGCTGCGACAAGTTCGCCGGCAAAGAATGTCCAACTCGATCCCAAGGCGCGCAAGCGTCTCGAAAAAGAAGTGGCTGCCCTCGAATTAACCGTAGCTAAACTTGAATCAGAGCAGGCTGAGATTGCCGCCGAACTTCAACTGCCAACCACCTACACCAACCCTACCCGGGCCAAAGAGCTGAATACCCGCCTAACGGAGGTTACCGCTAAGGCCGAGGCCGCGACGGCCGAATGGGCAGCGAAGTCGGCAGAATTAGCAGGTTAAGACCCCCTATAAGCGCCTAAACTGCCCTATGCGCTTGACCACCGGGGGTACGGTCGGCTTTTAAATCTGTTCCTATGGCCAGCCTCCCTGTCAATCGGATCAAGAAGAAGAACATCATTAGCAATAACGGCGAACTTTGCGTCGTGCTGGAGTGCCAAGTGCGCACCCCGCCGAACAACGCCTCGTATTGTCAGATGGAGGTCCGCTCCATCAAGACTGGCGCCAAGATTCCCATCCGTTGCGGCATCAACGTTTCGTTCGAAGTTTTTGACAACTCGATCAAGCAGCTCGAGCTCTCTTACGAAGCAGACGGCAGCTACGTCTTCATTGACCCTGCGACTTTCGAAGAGTTCTACGTCTCAGCAACATCACTGGAAGACTCCAAGGAGTTCCTCATCCCTGGTACCACCTACCAAGTCCTCTTTGTTGAAGATAAGCCTATCACCGTCGACCTGCCTCCTTCGGTGACAGTTAAAGTTCTCGAAGCTCCTCCCGCTGTTAAAGGTGACACCGCCGGTAACGTACAAAAAACAGTTACTTGCGAAAACGGTCTTCAAGTCAACGTGCCGCTCTTCATTAAAGAAGGCGAGATCATCAAGGTCAGCACCGAGAACAAAGAGTACCAAGGTCGCGCCTAAGCGCAGGTAAATGGACACAGAAAAGGCGGACTTTGCGTCCGCCTTTTTTATTTAGGATAACCCTGTTTAACAGGGCTCGCTAGTCCGACTAGGATTCGAACCTAGACTAGGTGGACCAAAACCACCTGTGCTGCCATTACACCATCAGACTGCGAAGGGTTATTCCACAAGGTCTAGGGGCAAAGTGTCAAGCGGTGGTTGACGGTGGGGAGAGGTTCGTCCTACAAACCACCCATGCCTACCGCCAAGCCTAAGTACAAAAGAGTCGTGCTCAAGCTGAGCGGGGAAGCCCTCCGCAATGATAAGACAGGGGAATCGATAGATTCGGCCGTCCTGGACCGTTTAGCCGCTGAGCTTAAGGCGGTCCGCTCCCTGGGTACCCAGGTCGCTGTCGTCGTGGGTGGCGGTAACATCTTCCGAGGTCTAGCTGGGGCCCAAGCCAACGGCACTGACCGAACCACGGGCGATAACATGGGCATGCTTGCGACGGTCATCAATGGACTCGCCCTCATGGACCGACTCGAAAAACACGGCCTCGATGTGCGCGTCATGACCGCCATCCCGATGGACCGGATCGCTGAACCCTTTATCCAACGTCGGGCCACCCAACACCTCGAGCGTGGCCGGGTCGTTATCTTCGTCGCAGGAACCGGTAACCCCTACTGCACAACCGACTACGCTTCCGCACTTCGAGCCAATGAAGTCGGCGCTGACATCATCTTAAAGGCCACCAAGGTTGACGGTATCTACGATAAAGACCCCGTGAAACATAAGGATGCTAAACGCTATAAGAAGGTTTCCTTCGCTGAAGCTATCTCGAAGCGACTCGGCGTGATGGATGCCGAAGCCTTCTCACTCTGCGAAGCCAACCGTATTCCCATTCTCGTCTTCTCGATGAATCAAAAGGAGTCCGTGCGCAGCGCAATTAAAGGCGAAAACATTGGCACGCTCGTCAGTTAATTTACCTCACAAACACTTTATACCATGGATCTCAAAAAAATCATCGCCGACGGAGCTAACTCAATGAAGAAGGCCGTCGAGTGGACTCAGCATGAATTAGCGACCCTCCACACCGGCAAAGCCTCCCCTTCAATGATTGAGAACATCAATGTTCACATCGAGTCTTATGGCATGTCCCAGCGCCTGAAGGACATGTCGGCCATCACCACGCCTGACGCCCGCTCGATTACCGTCACACCTTTCGACAAGGCCGTGATGGAAGATATCCGTAAAGCTATTCAATCCGCCAACATCGGCATCAACCCTATCCCACAAGGAAACTTCCTCCGTTGCCCTGTTCCAGAACTTACCGGTGAACGCCGCGTGGAATTAGCGAAAGTTGCCCATCAACGTGCCGAAGAAGGTCGCGTGCGCATTCGCAATGCCCGCCGCGACTGCTTGGAGTCGATCAAGAAAGCCCATAAAGATAAATTGATCACCGACGACGACCTTAAGCGTGCTGAAAAAGAAGTTCAGGCCAGCACAGATGCCCAAGGTAAAGAAATCGACCGTATCGTCAAAGCGAAGGAAGCTGACCTCGGCACTGTCTAATCACCCTCGGCTGCAACCAAGCGATCACCTTGATCGCTTAGCAGCCATCCCTACCTTTCAAACGAATGAACATCCACGAGTATCAAGCTAAGGCCCTCTTTGAGCAATTCGGCGTAGCCGTTCCCAAAGGCGCAACCGCCCAAAACGCTTCTGAATTCGAAGCTGCACTTGCGAAGCTCAATGGCGCCGATGGCTATATGGTGAAATCGCAAATCCACGCGGGTGGACGTGGCAAAGGGACATTTACGAATGGCTTCAAAGGCGGTGTTAAGTTTTCAGCAAACAAGGAGAAGGCCTTAGAGAATGCCAAGGCTATGCTCGGCAACACCCTCGTCACCGCTCAAACCGGTGCTGAAGGTCGCAAAGTCCAAACCATTTATTTCACCGAGGCGGCTAACCTCGGTAAGCGTGCCGATGGACGTGATGACGAATACTACCTCGCCATCCTGCTCGACCGCGCCACCTCTCGTCCTGTCATTGTGGCTTCGACTGAAGGCGGTATGGAAATTGAACACGTAGCTCACGCCACGCCTGAGCGTATCTTTAAAGTCCACGTCGATCCTGCGGTTGGCCTGCAAGCATTCCAAGCTCGCCAAATCGCCTTCGCACTCGGTTTCTCCGGTGATCTCTTCAAGCAGTGCGTCACGCTCGTCACTAAGCTTTACCATTTCTACTGGGAGAAGGATTGCGCAATGGTCGAAGTGAATCCTTTGCTCGTCACCAAAGAAGGCAAGTTGCTCGCGCTCGACGCCAAAGTCTCTTTCGACGACAACGCTACTTACCGCCATCCCGACGTCGTTGCCTTACGCGACCTCAACGAGGAAGACTCTAAAGAAATCGAAGCTTCCAAGTTCGGCCTCTCGTACATTGCGCTCGACGGCAGCATCGCGTGTCTCGTCAACGGTGCCGGTCTGGCCATGTCCACCATGGACATCATCCAGCACTTCGGCGGCAAACCGGCCAACTTCCTCGACGTCGGCGGTGGTGCCTCCAAAGACCAAGTCACCGCAGCCTTTAAGATTATTCTCGGTGACCCCAATGTGAAGGGGATCTTGGTTAACATCTTCGGCGGTATCATGGACTGTGATGTCATTGCCCAGGGTATCGTCGCTGCAGCCCGCGAGACCGGCCTCACCCTCCCCCTCGTCGTTCGCCTCGAAGGTAACAACGTTGCTGCGGGTAAAGCGACGCTCGCTGCGAGCGGACTCAAGCTCGTCTCGGGCGACTCCATGGCCGATGCCGCCCAAAAAATTGTCGCACTCGTCGCCAAGCAATAACTGAACTTCCATGTCTATCTTCGTTAACGAAAAAACACGCGTCCTCGTCCAAGGCATTACGGGCGACTTCGGTGGCCGTCACGCCAAGCTCTCCTTGGACTACGGCACACAGGTCGTTGCAGGCGTCACCCCTGGCAAAGGCGGCCAAGTCTTTGAACACGGCGGCAAAAAAGT
>CANHHS010000086.1 GCA_947460445.1 Opitutia bacterium
CGGGCTTCGAATGGACGTTTATCAGGACGTGCCATTTCGCGCTCAAACAGCTCGAGGAGCTTCACTTTCTTAGAATCCCGTTCTGCTTCTGCGCTATTCCGCTCTGTGATAGAGATGTGGTCGCAGGTTTGAGCCAGATCGCCAATACCTGGTGTACGGATAATTTCCAGTGAGGCTGAAGGAATACCATTTTTGGTCATCCAGCCGTCAAGGATGCGGTGCTCAACTAAGTCGGCGTAACGACGAATCGGGGAGGTGAAGTGACTGTAGTGGCGCTTCGCCAGGCCGTAGTGGCCATCTGCAGCAGGCCGGTAGCAAGCTTGGCGTAAGGATCGGAGGAGTTGGACGCGTAAAATGTGTCCATCATCACGGTCCTTCAAAATAGCTAAGGTTTTAACCATCTCGGAGCGCTTCGTGAGGTCACCAACCCGTACGTTTGCAATCGCCAGCGAATCGCGGAGCATGGTCAGCTTTTCAGGATCAGGCTCGTCGTGCACCCGCGAGATGTGTGGGATGCGCGCTTTGGTTAATTGTTCAGCCACCGTTTCGTTGGCTAAGAGCATAAACTCCTCCACGAGTTGGTGAGATTCGTCGTGAACGACAATTTCGGTACGGTCCGCCCAGCCATCCTTATCGACGAACATTTTAACTTCCGTCATATCAAGGTCGAGCGATCCGGCAGAAAAACGTTCCTTGCGCATGCGGTCAGCTATGCGCCAAAGCGTCCGCACCATATCGCGGACTAAGTTAATATCAGACTCACTCATCTCTGAGAGTGGCTTTCCGGGAGAGCCCGTCTGGTGTGCAGGGGGTGAAGGGATTGCCCGGATGGCGGCGTTGTTGTCTGCTTTCAGGAAGCCTAGGGCCTGTTTGTAAGTTAGACGCTTCCGACTACAAATAACCGCATTCGCAAAAGTAGACTTAAGGATTTTTCCCTCAGGCGAGAAATCGACGAGTACTGATTTAACTAAGCGGTCTTCGCCTTCGACCAACGAACAGAGCCCGCTGGAAAGTGCATGTGGTAGCATCGGTATAACCGTGCCGACGAGGTAGGTGGAGTTGCCGCGGCTACGTGCTTCCGTGTCGAGTGCGGTGCCGACGCGCACGTAGTGTGAGACGTCGGCAATATGAATACCGATACGGATATTGCCGTCGGGTAACGTCTGTACGGATAAAGCGTCGTCGAAGTCCTTCGCATCATCCGGGTCGATGGTGATTGTGGGGACTTCGCGGAAGTCTGCGCGCGTTTTAATTTCTGTAGCGGGAACTTTGGACGGGAAGGCGCGGGCAGCTGCTTCGACGGCTTCAGGGAATTCAGGTTCGAGGCGGTACTGACGAAGAATACCTTTATACTCGGCCATAGGCGTGTGGGTGACGCCGAGGACTTCAATGAGCGTGCCGGTAGGGTTGGTATTGCGTCGCTCCCAAGGGTCGAGGCGAAGCACAACCTTGTCTTCGACTTTCGGCAGGGGTTTGAGGCCTGAGCTTGCGGGATCACGTACGACAATTTCGCGAACGATCCGAGGGTCGTCGGGGATGACATACCACGCTAAGCGTGTACGACGTAAG
Source organism: Opitutia bacterium (assembly GCA_947460445.1). Taxonomy (GTDB): domain Bacteria; phylum Verrucomicrobiota; class Verrucomicrobiia; order Opitutales; family UBA953; genus UBA8828. The sequence continues at coordinate 1,570 of CANHHS010000086.1, forward strand.
GTTCCGACGGCTGTCGTGAAAGCACGTTTGATGATGCGGGTGACTCGTCCGGTGCCCCAATCGCCGGCTTCACGACGACGCGGTGGGTCCATCTTAATGGCTACACGGTCACCATGGAGGGCTACACCGGTATCCTCGGACTGAATGTGTACAGGGTCGCGGGCATTACCTTTGTCGTCGCGATCAAAAACGACGCGCGCTGATCCGCTACTACGAAAGAGAATCGTGCCCTCGAGTTGGTCGCCTTGTGGTGGCAGGGCCAATAGGTCGCGCTTAACAACAACCAGTGCGCCTGAGCTAATGAGTTTTGGGACAATTTTCCGCAGCCGTTTATAGGCGACTTGGTCAGCCCCAATTTCGCGAGCAAGGTCTTCCAGGCGCATGGGCGTGTACCCAGGCTTTGCCATCCGCTGGAGCATGATTTCCTCGGGCGTCATCGTGGTGAAATCATGTCAGCCGAGAGGCCAGTTAAGTAGCCAGAGCATTCTATACCAAGGCTCAGGCATTGGATGGCTGTAATGGCTTGAATGGGGCTACGAGGAAGCAAAGAGGAAAGGGGCAGATGTAGAAAGGTGTGGCTGCTAAACAACCAGCGGAAGACTTGCTACTGTCGTAGCGAGCCGCCGCTTAAGAGGGAAGGGGAAAGGGCGATTTTAGTGATGTCCGCCTGCCTGACGCTCTGATTCCGCCTTTTTATGGTCCCACTTGAAATGTGAATCGGGCAGGGTGCCGCCGAGTTCGTAGAGACGTGCTTTATTATTAACCATCTCGGCGCGCGTTGTGCCCGTCATCGAATACTGGTTCTGAAGCCAGATAGCTTCTTCGGGGCAAACTTCTTGGCAGAGTCCGCAGTAGATACAGCGGAGCATATTGATTTCAAATTCCTTAGGCGCTTTCTCGACGTGCGCCGTCTCTGCAGTTGCAGGAATTTCTCCCGGCGTAATGCGGATGGCTTTAGGCGGGCAGATGAATTCGCAAAGCTGACAGGACACGCATTTTTCGCGGCCATTGGGATCGCGGACTAATGTCGGCACGCCGCGGTAGCCCTTGGGAATGGTTGGACGTTGTTCTGGGTACTGTAGGGTGACCGATGGACGGAGAATATTGCGCCAAGTGACGCGTAAACCGCCCAAGACTTGAGGTAGGTAGGTGCGTTCCCAAAAAGAGAGCGGACGACGTTCGAGAACTTTAACAGCCATGAGGGTTAGCCTGCGTAGGCGTAGTAAATGAAGGTGAGCACAAGGTTAGCGACTGCAAGCGGGAGTAACACATTCCAGCCTAAGCGCATCACTTGGTCGTAACGGAAGCGAGGGATTGTCCAGCGCACCCACACGAAGAAGAAGAGGAATAGAACGAGCTTTGTAAAGAATGTGCCTAGGCCAATGAGTGTGGCGATGATGCCAGTCCCGATCTGTGGAATGCCTGGCAGGATGTGCCAGCCGCCGAGGAACATGAGGATGAAGAGCGACGATCCGATAATCATGTGGCCGTACTCAGCGACGAAGAAGAGGCCGAATTTGAAAGCGCCGTATTCCGTGTGAAAGCCACCGACGAGATCTGTCTCCGATTCTGGCATGTCGAAGGGGTGGCGATTGGTTTCCGCAAAAATACACACCAAGAAAACCAAGCCCGCGAGTGGCTGGCGGATGATATTCCATAGACCTTCTTGGCTGGCGACAATCGCTGTCAAATTAAGGCCGTGGTCGCTGCCGGGTGCGGAGGCAATGAGGAAGACAGGGAGAACGGCTAACCCCATCGCCAGTTCGTAAGAGATCAACTGCGCTGAGCCGCGGACAGCGCCGAGGAACGAGAACTTGTTATTCGATGACCAGCCAGCGAGCGCGATGCCGTAAACGCCGAGCGAGCTGACGGCAAACATGAGAAGCACGCCGACATCGGCGCCCTTACAAAGAGCGAGGGCAGTGCCGTCGGGCAGTAGTGCGAACGGCAACATGGCAATCGTCGCGAGTGCCGGTGCGAGTGCGACGATGGGTGCGAGGACGTAATAGATTTTACGCACGTGCGATGGCATGGGCTCTTCCTTGAAAAGGAATTTACCACCATCGGCTGCGGGTTGAATGAAACCGCCCAAGCGAAGGAAGGGTCCGATGAGCGGAATCCAGGAAACGAACGGTAACGTCGTCCGGTTTGGTCCCAAGCGTCCCTGAATCCATGCGGAAGCTTTGCGCTCAAGAAGCACTGCATAGCCTGCGATGGTCATGACGATGCCGATGAGAATGACACCGCGCACGCCGACGAAAATCAGGCCGGACGAAGTCAAAAGATCGTTCAAAAGATTTTCCATGGCTTAGGCCTTGGTCGCAGGTGCGAACTTTAGAAGTTTACCTTCAGGGAACGAAAGGTTGGCCCAGGCTGAGCCATCAACAATCACGCCATCGCTCGGCACCTTGCTCGGCGACAAGTCAGCGAGTGCAGGTTGCTTTGCTGCTAAGTCCTTCCAGAGCGAATCGGCATCAAAGGCCGCAGGCTGTCCAGTGACAGAGCCCAGGAGGCGTGCCAGTATGGCTACATCAGGTAACGTGCCGACAGGACCTGGGATTGCGCGGACGAAACTTTGGACGCGGAATTGGCAGTTCACGAAGTGACCGCTGCGTTCAAAGACAGAGAGTGCGGGCAGAACGACTTCAGCGGCCTTGGCTGTCGCGTCGTTGTGTAAGCCGAGATACACCATGCGCACTTTGGCAAGTGTGGTGGCGTCGAGCCCAAGAGTGGTGACGTCTTCGCGACACACCAGTAGTGTGCGTACGCGTCCCGCATCAATGTCAGCCTTCAGTACGGAAAGGTCGCGATCAGCAGCGCGGTTCGTTAAGCCAGCCAGTAAGGCGCCGCGGAAGTTTGGCGTACGATCTTCGGAGATAAGCAGGCCGTCCGCTGAACCAGCACGCGCGGGCACGTAAGCTTTAGCTTGGGTGGCTTGAGTGAAGTGCGTTAGCAACCGTTGCTCTTCGATAGTTTGGTGTCCGGAGCCGACGACGCCGACAGCACCTGCACGTAAAATTTCGCCAGCAGTTGTCAGAGCGCTTTCAAGATCTGCGGCTGCACCGCGCACCTGCGGGGCTGTGATGCGATGGGCGGCATCGACCTCGCGTAAAATTTCGCGACCTGAGTCCGACATCCATGTATCATTCACGGCGTCGTTGCGACGAGGGGTGATGCGGTAAATCTTACCTTCGCGCGACCACACGGTTGTGTTCACGCCGGTGCTGGATTCGGTGCAAATGCTCGACGTCTGCTTCAGGAACCAAACGCGCATCTTGAAGCGGAAGTCGGTACTGGTGAGCGCACCGACAGGGCAGATATCAACCGTGTTCAGTGAATAGTTGTTGGTAAGCTCGCGGCCGGGGAAGCACGTGAGCGTGTTATAGGAACCGCGATTGACGAAGCCGAGGACGGGGTCTTTGGCCACTTCGTTGCAGAAGCGTACGCAGCGTGAGCAAAGAATGCAGCGCTCGTCGTCGAGTGTGACGCGTGGTCCAAGCTTGGTGTGCTTGGGCTTCGCATTTTTCTCGTCAACGTAACGTGAATAGCCGCGACCGTATTCGGCAGAAAATTCTTGGAGTTTACATTCACCTGCTTGGTCGCAGATCGGGCAATCGAGTGGGTGATTGAGTAGTAACATTTCAGTCACGCCTTCGCGGCAGGCTTTGACTGTTGGAGAGTCTAGGCGGACGTGCAGTCCAGGGGAAACGTTAGTCGCGCAAGCGATAGCAGGTTTGGGCTGCCAACCAATCTTGGGCTTACCATTTTCCATGACCAACTCGTTGGTCGCGCGATCGCGTAAAGGTGACCCAAGTTCGACTAAACACATCCGGCAGTTACCTGCGACGGTGAGCTTGGGGTGGTAACAGTAATGAGGGACTTCCTTGCCAATCGAAGCGAGCGCATCGACCAAATTTGCACCCGCTGAAACTTGGTATTCGACGCCGTCGACGTTAAGGGCGACTAGGGAAGGTTTGTTGTCCGTAACCATGAAACAGAAAGTTAATCGCAAGGTAGGTTACCCCCCATCTGTCGCAAGTGTGAAAGGATGTAAAAATCGACAGATTTTGAGGGGGTATGGCTCCGTTTGCTCGTTTAGGACGGCGGTGCCGAATTTAAGCATATTTGGGTCTGCCGCGGCCGTTATTTCGTCCATTTGCAGGCACCTTTAGCACGTTCGCAGGGAGCTTCTGTGGTGCTGGGTGGTTTGCAATTCAGGTAAACCTTGGCAGGTTGTGGCATGGCTTGCGTAAGGCTTATTTTAGGTGACCAAATCAACGAGTCGCACTCTTGGTTTCGTCAAGTGGATGAGCGGGTTCTTTATGTGATGATGGAGGTGCGATCGGAGACCGACTACGTTCGGCACCACGCTCAAAAAGTTATCGGTATATTTGCAGCCATGCGTCGTTTGGCGGAGCGCTTAGGTAAGGCCGGACACCGCGTGCGCTATTTCAAAATCGGCGATAAAGATAATCAGCACGCCTTCGCTGATAATTTACGAAGCGTTTTTAAAGAGGTGAAGGCGAGTCGTTTTGAGTATCAACAGCCTGATGAATATCGCCTCGACGAGGCACTCGACAGTTTTGCGCGTTCGTGCGGTTTGCCGTTCGCGATACAATCCTCGGAGCACTTTCTTGATGATCGCCAGGGTGTTGCTCAGCATTTTCAGCCTGAAGCAAAGCGCTGGCTGATGGAGTCCTATTATCGTGTCGTCCGCAAGCGCTCGGGTTTGCTGATGGATGAAGATGGAGGGCCGAAAGGTGGGAAGTGGAATTACGATC
>CANHHS010000087.1 GCA_947460445.1 Opitutia bacterium
ATTCCGCGAGCGCTGGGATTGCGGAAGCGGGTATAGAATCCAGCAACCACAGCTAAAATAGCACCGATTTGTATGATGACCAAATAGTCATCGACGACGCGTTCTAGATTGATGGGACGGTTTTTTCTATCGGTTACACCGATCACCGTGGTCTCTTTGCTGTCATTTACCTTCAAAAGTTCATTCGTAAGGATGAGATGTCCAGTGGAGGATACGGGTAGAAACTCCGTCGCACCCTCAACAAATCCTGTAACTACTGCCCGCTCATAGGTGAAGTCGGCGCGGACATCTTCTGCACTTATTTCATTACCATACGTGCATACGCCAGTGGTAAGGAGACTAAGGGCAACGAGTAGGAAACGCATAGCGTGGTGCGATAAATAGGCGAAGGGTAGGGGGTTTTAAAGGTAAACCTTCTCCCCTGCTTGCCATCCCGACCCCTATGCCTACACCTTGGGGGTCAATTTTCCCGTGCTGCCATCCACTCTCATTCCGCTCGATGCCCCGCGTTTTAAGTTACCGGACGCCCAAGGGCGCTTTGGTGCTTATGGTGGTATGTTTGTGCCAGAGACTTTGATGACGCCTTTGTTGGATTTAACAAAAGCTTACGATCAGGCACGACGAGACCCTCTTTTCCAAAACGAGTTTGCAAAACTTCTGCGTATCTACGCCGGACGTCCAACCGGCCTGTACCTTTCTGAAACCCTAACCCGACATCTCGGTGGTGCGAAGGTTTACCTTAAGCGCGAAGACATGCTCCACACGGGAGCGCATAAAATTAATAACGTCATCGGCCAAGCGCTGCTCGCTAAGCGTATGGGCAAGACGCGGATTATTGCAGAAACAGGTGCCGGACAGCATGGTACTGCGACCGCCGCTGTTTGTGCACGATTCGGTTTGAAGGCAGTTATCTATATGGGCGAAGCCGACATGGAGCGACAGGCACTCAATGTTTATCGCATGCGTCTAATGGGTGCCGAAGTCCGTGGCGTTGGTGCAGGTCAACGTACCTTAAAGGAAGCCGTCAATGAGGCTATGCGCGATTGGGTTACGAATGTAGGCGACACCCATTACATCCTCGGCACCGCCTACGGTTCGCACCCTTATCCCATGATGGTGCGTGATTTCCACCGCGTCATCTCAGTGGAGTCTAAAGCTCAGATGCTCGAGGCAGAGGGCCGTCTACCCGATGAAGTCATTGCCTGTGTCGGCGGTGGTTCGAATGCGATTGGCTCATTTTTCGAATACCTCGACGAACCCAAGGTACGTCTTGTCGGCGTTGAAGCTGGTGGACGTGGAATTCAGCGCGGCGAACATGCAGCACGTTTTGCAGGCGGTCGTGTCGGCGTCCTTCAGGGCTGCCTCACGTATCTCTTACAAGATAGCGAAGGACAAATTGAAGGTACGCATTCGGTGTCAGCTGGCTTGGATTATGCCGCGGTTGGGCCCGAGCATGCGTATTATCACGACAAGAAGCGCATCGAATTTGCCTACGCGACAGACAAAGACACCCTCGATGCCTTCCAATTACTTTCGCGCACCGAAGGTATTATCCCGGCACTCGAATCAAGTCATGCACTTGCCTGGGGCTTCCGTCGTGCAGCTGAACTTTCAGCTGATAAAGTCGTCCTCATTAATTTATCAGGCCGCGGGGATAAAGATGTTTGGCAGGCAGCACGTGCCATGGGCGTCGACATCAAACTCTAATGGGCAACGCACGCTCGATGACGGGGTTTGGTCGTGCGTCGATCACCTGCGGTTCAGTCAATCTCATCATTGAAGTTAGCACCGTAAACCAACGCGGTTTAGCGGTGATGGTACATGTTCCCAATGAATGGTCCGAGCTCGAGTTGCGTATTTCAACGTTAGCACGTGAAACCTTTCAGCGCGGTAAAGTAACTGTACGGGTAGCCTGTAGCCGGGCCACCACCCACGGCCTTGATCTGGCAGAGCCCTTACGTCAATTGCGTGAGCTCGCTGCCAAACATGGCGTAAATGGGCAGCCTGATTGGCATATTTTGCAGCGCATGATTGAGAAGCAAATGGGCGACTCGGGGGCAGTGCCTCTCGATGAAGTCGTTGCTGCGGCCGCAGTCAGCTGTGCGCAAAATGCCTTTAAAGCATGCGACGCGATGCGTGCGACTGAAGGTGAAGCACTCGTTCGTGACTTAGCTTCACGTATCGATGCGATTGATGTTCTCGTCGGTAAAATCGCAAAGATTGAAGAAGCCGCACCTTCCCGACTCCGTGACCGATTGCTTAAACGACTCCATGAGTTTGGTGTTGGTATAGATTTAAATGACGAGCGTGTGTTAAAAGAATTAGCGATCCACGCGGATCGCTGTGACATTTCTGAAGAGATTACCCGCCTGCGAAGTCACCTCGCACAAAGCCGAGCTCAATTAAAGTTATCAGGCGCCGGACGTGGCCTTGATTTCCTGACCCAAGAATTTCTCCGTGAGGTCAATACCATCGGGAGCAAAGCGGCTGAGGTCGAAACGACGAAAGCGGTGGTCGAGGCTAAAACCGAAATCGAACGGTTCCGTGAGCAGGTTCAAAACCTCGAGTGACGCGCTCTCTAGGCCTTTCGGCCTCAATTGTGCTTATTTTTGGCTAATTTAAAGCGGTATTCAGCAAGATTAAGCACGGGCTATCGTACCTAAATGCTTCATCTTTACCCCTTTAGGAGACTTGCAAAGGTTGTCCGAGGATGTTCGATGTGAGTCCCTCTTTAGCCCTTTGCCGTCATGTCAAACAAGCCAGCCAATCTTACCAAGCGCGAAATCGTCCTCAAGATCTTCGAGGAAACCAATCATTCGCAAAAAGTTATTCGTGAATCCGTCCAGCGTACTTTGGAGATTATCCAGGAAGCGTTGTTGGCCGGTCGCGATGTTGAACTCCGTAACTTCGGTGTCTTCGAAGTACAAATTCGTGAAAGCCGCATCGGACGTAATCCTAACAAGCCCGAAACCGATGTGGTTATCCCGCGTCGTGCCGTCGTAAAGTTTAAGTCAGGTAAAGAATTCAAAAAAGCACTGAAGTCGGCAGACCTCTCCAAATTCCAGGCGACCGCCGAAGAAGGTACGACTCCGCCGTCTGCCTAAGCGGATCCTTCCATGTCGCGGTTTGAGTCTTTGCCTGGTTTCCGTGCCTTCTATCCTGAAGAACGCGCGAAACTCAGTCATATCCTCGAAGTCTGGCGACAGGCTTGCCGTCGCTACAGTTTTCGCGAATGGGAGGGGCCTGTCCTTGAGCCCCTAGAACTCTTTACGGCAAAATCGGGCGACGAGATTGTCCGACAGCTCTTTAACTTCACTGATAAAGGTGAGCGCTTAGTTACCCTGCGCCCGGAGATGACCCCATCGCTCGCACGGATGGTTGGTGCGCGTGCTAATGGTTTACCCAAACCTATCCGTTGGTTCTCAATCGGGGAATGTTTCCGTTACGAGAAACAGCAGAAAGGGCGCCTCCGTTCTTTCTATCAGCTGAATGCGGATTTACTCGGTGAAGCAGGTCCAGCCGCAGATGCCGAAATTATGGCACTCTGTGCGGACTGTTTATTGGGCTTCGGCTTAGCCCGCGAAAGTTTTGCGATACGTTTATCAGACCGCACGCTTTGGTTTAGGGTGCTGGCAGCTTTAGGTGTATCAGAGGAGCTCGCGCCCGCTGTCCTAACCGCTGTGGACAAACTTGAGCGCGCCACCGATGCAGAACTTATCGCAATGATCAAAGAGGCGTTGGCTGGGGCGAATGCAGACCCTGTACGTATTCTAAGTGAAGCGCGTCGATTGGCTGCCGTGCGTTCGTTTACGGACCTAGAAGCTGCCTTGAGCAAGGATGAAGGCGTGCAAGCCCGCTTGGCCGAATGGCGTGAATTGTTATCTTTACTTAAAAATCTAGGCGTCGCTGACCTCGTCCGCGTGGACCTTGGTATCGTTCGTGGACTCGCTTACTATACTGGATTCGTCTTTGAAGCATTCGATGCCCAGGGTGATCAACGTGCGTTGGCCGGCGGTGGACGTTATGATGGCTTAATCGAAAAACTCGGTGGGCCTGCTTTACCTGCCGTCGGGTTTGGTATGGGTGATGTCACTGTCGCCAACTTACTCGAAGATCGTGGTCTTGTCCCAGCTTATGCAGACGGCCCTGATTTCTATGTAGCCATTTTAGGTGCCGATGCCCGTCCCGCTGCATTATCAGATATTTCAATACTTCGTGCAGGTGGGATGCGGGTAGACTATAATCTACGGGACGGAAAATTCCCTAAGCTCATGCAGGCAGCTGAAACTGCAGGTTCGAAGTTTGCCCTCATCTATGGTGGCGATGAAATCGCCAATGGAGTCGTTAAGGTTCGCGATTTAACAACACGGACCGAAGCGACTATACCGCGCACGGATATTATACCCGCGCTTCGTGCCGTCCTTTCTGAAGGATTTAGTGCGATTCAGCCCTGAGGCTCTCGGGATGTCTGAACAGCAACGTCAATACCGTGATATGACTACGACAGCGTCTTGGACGCTCGTCTCGCGTGTGCTCGGGCTTTTTCGGGATCAGCTCATGACCGCTACTTTTGGTGCGGGTATAGTTTCTTCGGCGTTCCTGCTCGCATTTCAGATTCCCAATCTCTTTCGACGTCTTTTGGGCGAAGGTGCGTTGACGGCTGCTTTAGTCCCAGCGCTGGCTGCTAAGTTAGCGAAAGAGGGTCGTCCCGCTGCTTTTGCATTCCTCAATCACGTCTTGCGTCGCGTACTTCCTTGGATGACGGGCATTGCGTTGCTGGGACTCGGTACCGCCATTGGTCTTTCATTCACTTTAGATGGTCAGGGTGCCCTTGCTGCTGAACTTACCGCATGGTGTATCCCTTACATGCCATTGATTTGCGCGGCCGCACTCTTTACCGGTGCGCTGCAACTGTGTGGTCGATTTGGTTTAGCTGAAATTGCAGCCGGCGTACTCAATCTCTGCTTAATCACGTCTTTGCTTTGGATAGGACCTTGGCTGTCGCCATCCGACCTTGCGGGTCAGGCACGTATCTTGTGCGTAGCAACGGTTATGGGCGGTATGTGTCAGTTACTCATTCCGCTCTTTGGTTTACGCAAAGAAGGTTGGCAGCCTAAGCCAGTAACAGCCGATGCCCAAGCATGGGAAACTTTGCGAAATGCTTTTGTCCCTGCATTGCTCGGTGCCGGCGTCTTACAGCTCAATCTACTTTTCTCGCGCCTACTCGCATTCGGCGTCGATGATAAATCGCTCACGCATTACTATGTTGCCAATCGTGTGACCGAATTACCCGTCGGCCTTTTTTCAGTCTCCGTTGCGGCAGTTATTTTCCCGGCATTAGCGACTGCATTTGCCCAAGGAGATCGTGAAGCACTGTGCCGGAATTATGCGCGCGGCTCTCGGCTGGTTATGGCGATTAACATTGGTGCTGCCGTCGCCTTTGCCGTCTTAGCCAAACCTATCTTGGAGTTATTGTTTCAATACGGTCGTTTTAATGGGGACGATGTTAAGAGCTCTTCGATGCTCTTGGTCTTGTTCTCAGCCTCCATGCCTTTTTATGCACTCAGTGCATTAACATCTCGTGCTTTAAATGTTATTGGTCGAACGGATGCGACGTTGTATGCGGCGATGCACGCACTCGGGGTCAATGCGCTGCTCTCGATTCTTTTGACACACACCCCAGGCATCAACCTAAAGGGTGCGAATGGCTTGGCGGTTGCCAATCTGGTTGCTGCTGTATGGCAGCTGAGTGTCTTGAAATACTATTTGCAAAAAGCTGAGCCAGCATTCTTCGCGGAGTCTCTCTTGAAGCCTTTATTCCAAGTGCTCTTCGGTAGCTTCGTTCTCGGAGCCGTTGCGTATAACACTAACGCATGGCTTCATAACGAATTCTGGGGGCAGTTGCCGAGCAAGGTGCTCATTTTTGCGACGATGTTTACGTCCTTAGCGGTCGCTTGCGGACTCTACGCCTGGATTTTAGATCAGTTTGGGTATCCTGAGCGCGACCTTATACGCGGCTACCTGGATAAACTTGCCCACGTACTTTGGCTGAAGCGACGTCGGTAATCTTTTATACCGCCTGAAGTGGTCGGCCTTCGTCGAAGTCTAAATAGTCGAAGAAGGTTTGGATAGGTCCGTCTAAAGCTAGCCCAGCTTCACTGAGGCGTTTTTCGAGTGCTGGGCGGGCATCATCGCGCCAACCGCGTTTTGTCATATAGCCATTCCATATTTCGATATGCTCTGGGGATAGTTTAACGCCTTGGGATTCTGC